>CBFGLY010000060.1:0-6732 GCA_965649725.1 uncultured Sphingomonas sp. | reverse complement strand
TTGAGGATTGCGGCGAGGACTCGTTCGGTCATGGCCTCGCAGTCCGCGCCGGCGAAGGGAAAGGCCCCGGCCATCGCCGAATGGACATCGGGCTCAAGCGCTTCGCGAAGCTTGCGGCGCGCCCTCAGGAGCCTGGTCTTGACCGTTGCCGCCGGGATGTCGAGCGCCTCGGCGGTCTCCTCGACGTTCAGCCCCTCGATCTCGCGAAGGACGAACACCGATCGAAAGCCGTCGGGCAGGCTGGCGACGGCCCGTTCAAGCAAGAGTCGAAGCTGCTCCCGCGCCAGACTGGCGTCGGGCGGACTGGGCTGAGACCCGCGCATCAGCGTCTCCCGATAATGATCCAGCACGGAAACTCCCTGGTCTTCGAGATGCTTCGCGCGCCGCCGGCTGGAACGCAGCCGGCCGAGCGCCTCGTTGATCGCGATGCGCGTCAGCCAGGTCGACAGTGCCGACCGGCCTTCGAACTCGCCGATCCTCGAGAAGGCCTTCAGATAGGCCGACTGGACGGCATCCTCCGCCTCGGCCCGGTCCTTGAGGATGCTCCATGCGGCCCGGAACAGGCGCTGGTTGTTGGCGGTCACGACTTGCCGCAGCGCCGCCGGGTCCTTCGCCGCGCACAGCCGCGCAAGCTCCGCATCGCCGATGGAGGCGGCGGCGATGGCGGCGGTCATGGCTTCACCTTCAGCATGGCCTTCATTCCCGGATGATAGCGGCAAAGGACAGGAATTGCGCCGGCCTTGCGAACCACGCTCACTCCGCTCGCGCCCGGTTGCAGGTCGACGTCGAAGCTCTTGTCTTTCGCCGTTGCCGTATGGCGGAACATGTCCTTGTTGACCCACAGGATCCGGTCGCCGGCGCGAAGGTCGGCGGGCATGGCTCCGAACTTCATTTTGTCGATGACGACCTTGTGGGTACGCGGCGCTGCCGATGCCGGGGGCTGAGGCATCGACAGCACCAACAGGGCGACGAGTAGAGCACGCCTCTTCATCACCCCGATCACATCTTCCCGGCCAGCTGCTCGGCATGGGCCTGGTGCTCGGAAAAGAGGGTCAGGCCGGTTTCGAGCAGCGCCTTCAACTCGCCATTGTCGGCAGAGGGGATCAGCGTCGTCTTCAGGGCTCCGTTGACCGCCTTGTGAAAGCCGACCTCATTGTCGACATAGGCCTTGTCGAATGCCGCGCCGTCCAGGCTTTCGAGCCTGTCATGGGTCGCCGCGGCCTGCTTCGACAGCGCCTGGCTGGTGGCGTTGTCCGCCGGGGTCACTCCCAGCTTCTTAACCAGCGCCAGCGCCTTGCCGTTCACCGCTTCATGATCGCGCAGCATCACCGTGGCGAAGGCGCGCACGTCGGTATTGTGGGACTTGGCCAGCGCCTGCTTCGCCGCCGCCACGTCCAGCGCTCCCGCGGTGTAGGCGATATGCGCGATCTCGGCATCGCTCGGGCCGCTGTCGGCCAGCACCGGCGCGGCGACGGTGGCGAGCGCGAAGGCTCCGGCGGCAGCGAGTAGACTGGTCCTGATTGTCATGGCATCCCTTTCCCGGCTTATGAGGGCGGCTCCGAGCCCCCCTCTCGCCCGGTTGGATGTCGTCAATTTCGAAAGGTTCCCGCCCCCGTGTTCCTGCGTCTGCTCACCGCCGTTGCGCTTGCCGCAGCACCGATTCCCGCCTCCGCCCAGCTGACCCGTCCGGAGCGGACCATGATCGCCACCGTCGACGCAGAGCAGGGCCGAACGCTGCAGATGCTGGAAAAATGGGTCAACCAGAACAGCGGGTCGCTGAACATCGAAGGCGTGACGAAAGTCGGCGAAATGCTCCGGTCGGAGCTGGAGCCGCTGGGCTTCACGGTCGAATGGATCGACATGAAGGCGGCGGGCCGCGCGGGGCATATCGTCGCCAGGCATGAAGGCAAGCCGGGCGCCAAGCGCCTGCTTCTGATCGGCCACCTCGATACCGTCTATGAGCCCGACAGCCCGTTCCAGAAGTGGACCCGGAGCGGCAATGACGGCGAAGGCCCGGGCGCGGGCGACGACAAGGGCGGGATGGCGGTGATGATCGCGGCGCTGAGGGCGATGAAGGCGGCGGGAACGCTACGACAAGCCAATATCGAGATCGTGCTGACCGGCGACGAGGAAGACAGCGGCAACCCGATCGAGCTTGCGCGGCGCGACCTTATCGCCGCCGGCAAGCGCGCCGACGCGGCGCTCGACTTCGAGGGACTCAGCCAGGAGGACGGCAAGGACATGGGTTCGATCGCCCGGCGCAGTTCGGGCAGCTGGACGCTGACCGTCACCGCGCCGAGCGGCCATTCGAGCGGGGTGTGCACCGCGGCATCGGGCTGCGGCGCCAACTACGCGCTGATCGATATTCTCGACCGGTTCCGGCGGGAACTGCCCGAGGACAAGCTGACCTTCAACGTCGGCCTGATGGGCGGCGGTGCGACGGCGAAGCTCGACGAAGGCCGGATCCGGATGGAAGTGACGGGCAAGACCAACATCATCGCCGCGACCGCCGTCGCGCGCGGCGACCTTCGGGCGCTGACGCAGGAGCAGATCGACCGGGTGCAGGGCAAGATGCGTGCGATCGCCGCGAAGCCTCTGAAGGGCGCCAAGGCCACGATCATATTCGACAGCGACGGCTATCCGCCGATGGCGCCGACGGCCGGCAACAAGGCGCTGCTCGACCGGCTGAATCGAGTCAACCGCGACATGGGGCTGGAGCCGATGGGGACGCTCGACCCGGTCAAGCGCGGCGCCGGCGACATCAGCTTTGTCGCGGCCGATGTCGACGGGCTGATCGGCCTGGGTCCGGCCAGCCGGGGCGACCATGCGCCGGGCGAGACGGTCGACATCGCCTCCATCTGGCGACAGGCCAAGCGCGCCGCGATCCTGATGAGCCGGCTGAGCGCCGAGAAGCGCTGACGCCAAAGGCGCAAATGCCGATTTCCGTAGCGTAAGCTGTTGCAACCGCGACACTTGTCCGCCGATGCCGGGCTTGGCAATAATCGGCGTGAGAAGGCCGCGCGTCCCGATGCGGCCGCCGGGGAGGACTTCATGATCAATCGCCGCCTTCTGACCGCGTCGCTACTTGGTGCGAGCGCCCTGACCTTCGCCGCGCCGGCGAGCGCCCAGCGCATCGACAATATCGTCGCGTTCGGCGACAGCTATGCGGATTTCGGAATTGCGCGAACGACGATCATCAACGATCCGCTGGCCGACGCCACCCCGCCGTCCGGGATCAAATATCAGGTCACCAACTTCTATCCGACCGGCCGATTTTCCGGCAGCACCAACTATATCGACACGCTGGCCGACCTGCTGGGCGTTCCGGTCCAGAATTACGCGGTCGGCGGCGCGCTGGCGACCACCTTCCCCAACGGTGCCAGCAATACGAGCTGCGGCCCCGGCGGACCGGGCGGCGGCTCGCCCGCCATCTGCCCGCTCGGCTTTGCCTATGAGGTCGATCAGTTCCTGAACGTCGGCGCGTCCAACCCGCTGTTTCCGGATGGCGGCGTCACCTTCGACGAGGGCGACCTTGTCACCATTTCGATCGGCGGCAACGACGCCCGCTATTATCAGCAGTTCTTCGCCAGCAACCCGCTTGCGCCGCCGCAGTCGACGTTCGTGAACGCTTCCATCGCCGGCGCGACCGCCCAGCTCGACCGGCTGGTCGCGGCCGGAGCGCCGACGATCAGCTTCCTTGCCGGCGACACCGGGCGCCTTCCCGAGATTCTCGCCAACCCCGCCGGCGCCGCGATCCGCTCGAGCTATTCCAGCGCCTTCAATGCCGGAATGCAGTCGACCTTGTCCGGTTATGCGGCCAACGGGGTCATCGTTCACTATCTCGATCTCAACCTGGTGCTGGACAATATCCTGGCCAACCCTGCCGCCTACGGCATCAATCAGGGTAGCGCGGCGTCGCTTTACACCTGCCCCGCGCCGACTCCCGCGGCGCCCGGCTGCCTCATCAATTCGACCGGCTATCTCTTCTACTTCGACGGCCTCCATCTCACGGCGACCGGCTTCAACATCGTCGCGCAATATGTCGCGACGCAGCTCAACGCGCCGCTGCTGCTGCAGGCGCCGAGCGACCTTAGCCTCGATGTCGCCCGCCAGTTCGGCCGGACGCTCACGACCCGCATGGACACGGGTAGCCCGCGTGACGGCGACACGACCGAGGGTGTGAAGTTCTTCATCGTCGGCGACACCGTCACCCGCCATCTCGACGAGGGTGCACGCAACCTCGACTATCGCGCCAACAGCACCGGCGCGACCGCCGGCGTCCAGTTCGGCTTCGGATCGGGCGTGGCCGGACTTGCGGTCAACTACTCAAAGCCCAGGGCGAATTTCACCAGCGACGCGGCGGACGTCGACAGCCGCTCCTTCCAGGTCGGCGGCTATGCCGGCTTCGGGATCGGCGGGGCCTTCGCGCAGGGCTATGCCGGCTATGGCTGGGACAAGCATGACATCGACCGCGCCGGCGTCGTCGAGGGAATGGATGCCGATCCCAAGGGCCACCACTTCCTGATCGGCGCCAAGGGCGGCTATCTGATCCCGATGGGCATTGTGCGGGTCGGCCCCGTGGTCGGACTCGAATATGCCAAGGCCAAGGTCGACGGTTACACCGAAAGCGGCGATCCGGCGCTGACGCTCAACGTCGATTCCTTGAGCTACAAGTCTCTTCGCGGAAACCTGGGCCTCGAGGCGCGCAGCGATTTCGAGGGGGGCGGAGTCCAGCTTCGCCCCTACGCCTCGGCGATGATCGAAAAGGATTTCGCCGGCGACGAGCGCACCGTGCGCTTCGCCCAGACTTCCGCCCCGACGATCGTCAACAGCTTCCGGCTCTCCGACGGATCGAAGAAAGCCTATGGCCGCTTCTCCGCGGGAATGAGCGCGGCGATCCTGGATGGGGTGAGCCTCGACATCGCGGGCTCGGCGACCGTCGGCAAGGACCAGGGCGAGGAGACTTCCGCCCACCTCGGCCTTCGGTTCGGCTTCTGATCTAGCCGCCAAGGCAGTCGGCGAAGACCCGGCGGGGCAGCGCATCCGCCGGGACGACCAGCGGCGGGCCTCCGCTGATCGAGACATTCACCGGCCCGGTGCCGTTGAACGCCTCGGCAATGTCGCTGGCGATATCGCCGGCGTCGAGCACCGCGCGCCACTCGCCGCCGATGCCCTGCGGGTTGCTGATGGCGGCTACCGGAGCGGACGCCGCCTGGCCGTTGCCGGTAAAGCTGAGCGTTCCTTTTCCCCCGGCCCCTGGGCCGCGGTAGCGGATGAAGACCAGCTGGCTCGGTCCTTCGCGCTGCTTATCGCAACGGATCGAAAAGGCCGGGCTTCCTGGCGGGCCGAAGCTGACCCCGCCGCCAGCAGCATCGACGGTCCATTTCATGCCGTCGGTCGAAGCGGGGACGGCAGCCTGCTGCACGGCCTCCGCCGCGCCGCTATTGGCGGGCGCCGCAAGCCCTGCCGCCGATGCGTCGCCGAGGAGCTCGTCCGACGGAGCGATGGCGTTGTCGGCCACCGGATCGGCCTTCGCGCACGACAGGAGCACGAAGGCGGCGACGAACGGCGTGAGCGGCAGATATTTCAGCATTGTGCATCCAACGCACGTGGGCCGCCAACGGGTTCAGGCCATTGACACAGGCGCGGAAATGACCGTTCATTACGCATCCGGCATGGCCGTGAGCGCCCCGCCGGCATTGGGAGGGGAACACCCATGGAAACCGCGATTGAATCGACGCCCAAGCATCTGTGGATCGTCGGCGGCCTGGCCACGCTGTGGAACGGCTTCGGCTGCTACGACTATCTCATGACCCGCACCCAGGGCGCCGCCTATATCGAATCGATGATGCCGGGCATCGATGCCGATGCGATGATGGCCTATATCGACAGCTTCCCCATCTGGGTGAGCTTCGCATGGGGTCTTGGCGTGTGGGCAGGCCTGGCCGGATCGCTCATGCTGCTGATGCGGCATCGCTGGGCCGCGCCGACGCTCGGCCTTTCATTCGCCGGCGCGCTGATCGGCCTCGGCTACCAGCTGCTCAATCCCGGCGGCCCGGCGGAGGTCAGCGAAGGCGCCAGCGCGGTCATGCCCTGGGTCATCATCGCGGTTGCGGCCCTGCTCGCCTGGTACGCCTATCGCCAGCGGGCGAAGGGGGTGCTGCGCTAGGGCAACGCCTAACGCGAGCGAATGAACTCCCGGATGTCGGCGCTTAGCTTTCGCCGGTCCTCGTCGCGGACGTACATCATGTGGCCGGCATCATAATAATGATATTCGATGCGGTCCTGCGGGATGCCCGTGCGCGACAGCGCATATTCGGCGGCGAAGAAGGGCGTCGCGAAGTCGTAATAGCCCTGGCCGACGAAAATCCTTAGGCCGCTGTTCTCCCGAAGCGCGGTGCCCAGGTAAGGCGCGACGTTGAGGTAGGCGTTGTCGTCGCGGCCGCCGAGCCGCCAGTCCCAGTCGCGGCCGATGTTGCCGATCGACTGATATTCGCGGTCCGTCTTGAACCCCAGCGTTCCCCGCTCCCAGGCGTTGACCGCCGCCGTGTATCCGGCGTCGATTCCGAAGAAGCTGGGGTCGTTGTCGGGCTGCTCGCCCGCGCTGTCATAATCCTTGCCGGTGTAGCGCGCGTCGAGCCGGCCGATGGAAACGCCGCGATCGCGCAGCAATTCCTTGTAGAAGCGGCCCGGAGTCACGCGCAGGTCCGCCTTTTCCAGATAGGCTTCGCT
>CBFGLY010000059.1:0-6748 GCA_965649725.1 uncultured Sphingomonas sp. | reverse complement strand
GAAGGAAATTTGCCGGGATCGATCCTGCCCAGGAACAGGTTGCAGTCGGTGACGGTGAGCGGCCCGCCCGCGCGGTAACAAGCCGGTCCGGGCCTGGCGCCGGCCGACTCCGGCCCCACCCGGAAGCGCATGCCGTCGAACCGGCAGATCGAGCCGCCGCCCGCGGCGATCGTATGCACCTGCATCATCGGCGCCCGGACCCTGACGCCTGCGATCAGATTCTCGTCGCCCAGTTCGAACCGCCCCGCATAGTGCGACACGTCGGTCGACGTTCCGCCCATGTCGAAGCCGATCAGGCGCTGATTTCCATGAGGCGCGCTGGCCTCGACCATGCCGACGATACCTCCCGCCGGGCCCGACAGGATGGCGTCCTTGCCGCGGAAAGCGCCCGCTTCGGTCAGCCCTCCGTTCGATTGCATGAATTGCAGCTGCGCGCCGCCTTCCAGGCCCGCAGACACGCGATCGACGTAGCGGCGAAGGATCGGCGACAGATAGGCGTCGACGACCGTCGTATCGCCCCGCCCGACGAGCTTGATCAGCGGTGCGACTTCATGGCTGACGGAGACTTGGGAAAAGCCGAGCCCTCGGGCGATTTGGGCAAGCCGCTGCTCATGATCGGTGAAGCGCCAGCCATGCATCAGCACGATGGCGAGCGCATCGAATCCCTCTGCCCTCAGCCTCTCGAGCGACTGCCTTGCGCCCTCTTCGTCGAGCGGCCGAATAACCTCGCCGCGCGCGCCGATGCGCTCGTCAATTTCGACCGCGCTTTCGTAAAGCATCGAGGGAAGGACGATGTGGCGGGCGAAAATCTCCGGACGGGCCTGGTAGCCGATCCTGAGCGCATCGCGGAAACCGCGCGTGATCGCCAGCGCCAGCCGCTCGCCCTTGCGCTCGAGCAAGGCATTGGTCGCGACCGTCGTTCCCATCCGGACCGGCCCGAGCGTTCCGCCCTCCTCGTCGAGGATGCGCCGAATGCCCTCCAACGCCGCGTCTTCATATTGCCCGGGATTTTCCGACAGCAGCTTTTCCACCCGGCGGCGACCGTGGCTGGAGCTTGCAACGATGTCGGTGAACGTCCCGCCGCGATCGATCGCAAAGGTCCAGGTCGGGGGCATCAGCCTATGGAAGCAGAATGGCCTGCGCGGCTCAATGGAACTTATCCACAGGAAAAAAATATCCGCGGCGGGAACCCCAGGCCGGCACGACCGTTTTTATTGCGTGGTTCAATTCTTCGGAAGCGAACCATGGAACCCCGGCAACTTCGGTTGCCGGGGTTTACCGTTTCCGGGCCCTAGAGCGTCCCGGCATCCATCTCCGCCAGCTTCATGCGCCGCGCCCGGTCGGCCAGCGGATATTTGTTGCCGTTGGCGCAATTGAACAGGACGGCGCGCTCGTCCTTGCCGACCAGGCCGCGATCCAGCGCCGCCCGCCAGCCGGCCAGGACCGCGCCTCCCTCCGGACAAAGCAGCATCCCGTCATCGCGGGCGGCATCGTTGACCGCTTCCGCAATCGCTTCTTCCTCGACCGCGATCGCCGCTCCGCCGCTTTCGCGGACCGCGCGCAGGATCAGGAAGTCGCCGACCGCTTTCGGGACGCGGATGCCTGTTGCCATAGTCGCCGCGTCTTCCCAGCGCTCGGCGAATTCCTCGCCTTGCTCCCATGCGCGCACCATTGGCGCGCATCCCGCCGCTTGTACGGCGATCATTCGCGGGCGCTTCGACCCGATCAGCCCGATCCGCTCAAGCTCGTCAAAGCCCTTCCACATGCCGATCAGCCCGGTGCCGCCGCCGGTGGGATAGAAAATGGCGTCGGGCAATTCCCAGCCGAACTGCTCGGCCAGCTCCAGGCCCATCACCTTCTTGCCCTCCAGCCGGTAGGGTTCCTTCAAGGTGGAGCAGTCGAACCAGCGGCCCTGTGCCGCGCCCTCGCCGACGATCCGGCCGCATTCGTCGATCTGCCCGTCGGCCACGATCACCTCGGCGCCATAGGCTGCGGTTTCCCGGATATTGAGCTCGGGCGTTTCGGCCGGGCAGATGACCAGCGTGTCGATCCCCGCCCGCGCGCCATATGCCGCCAGCGCCGCGCCGGCATTGCCGTTGGTCGGAATGGCGATCCGGGTCACCCCGAAATGCCTGGCCATGCTGACGGCCATCGCCATGCCGCGCGCCTTGAAGGACCCCGTCGGGAGCCGCCCCTCGTCCTTGACGATCGGCGCGCGAGTCCCGTGCCGCAACGCGACGCCGGTCAGCTCGATCAACGGCGTCTCCGGTTCGCCCAGGCTGATCGGGTCCGTGCCTTCGGGCAGCGGAAGCAACTCGCGCCATTTCCACATTCCCGAAGGGCGCGCGGCAAGCAGTTCCCGGCTCAACCGCGCCGCGACTGCGTCAAGGTCGTAGCGCGCCAGAAGCGGCTTTCCGGCGCGAGAGAGATTGTGGATCTGCCCGGAGTCGTAACGCTCTCCGGTCAGCGAACATTCGAGATGGGTCATGAACATGGCGTCCGACTAGCGAAGCGGACGGCGTTAGGCGAGCGGTTCGACCAACGGCCGCGTCCGCGCGACCAACGCCGCAGAAGGCATTTGCGACGTTGTATCATCCTGCGCTAGGTGTCCGCCACCCCCCGACGACTCCGGAAGCTCCATGTCCCCCCGCACAAGCCTGATTGCCATTTCGATCGCCCTGTTTTCATCCGCTGCGACCGCCCAAGTGGCGACCCGCACATCCGATACGGAGAGCGGTGCCGATACCCAGCATCATGACGACAGCGAGACGATCGTCGTCACCGGAACCCGCCGCAACGAGGGCGATGTCCTTGGCGGTCTCAGCGTGATGGACAGCGAGGAGCTTGCCCGCGACGTTCGCCCGAGCATCGGCGAAACGCTGGCCCGCCAGCCTGGCGTTACCGCCAGCAGCTTCGGCCCGACCGCGTCGCGGCCGATCCTGCGCGGCCTGTCGGGCGACCGGGTGCGGATCCTGACCGACGGGATCGGAAGCTTCGACGTGTCCGCGTCCAGCCCGGACCATGCGGTTTCCCTCAACCCGCTGACGGCGGAGCGGATCGAGGTGCTTCGGGGCCCGGCCGCCCTGCTCTACGGTTCATCGGCGATCGGCGGGGTGGTCAATGTCATCGACCGCCGGATTCCGCGAAGGGCGCCGGACAATGCGGTCGGGGTGCAAGGCTTGCTGTCCTACGGCACGGCTGCGGACGAACGATCGGCCAACCTGTCGGTCGATCTTCCCGCAACAAGCCATTTCATCATCCATGCCGACGGCAATTGGTCGAAGAGCGACGACCTCAGGACCGGCGGCCATCTGCTCACCCGGGAATTGCGCGAAGAAGCGGCCGCGAGTCCGTTCCCGGAGGTCCGGGAACTGGCCGAGCTCAAGGGAGAACTTCCCAACACGGCGGCGCGCAGCTGGGAATTGGCCGGCGGCGCGGCCTATGTTGACGGCGACCTCAACATCGGAGCGTCGATCGCCCGCCACGACGCGCTCTACGGCGTGCCGATCCGCTTCTCGCTCGACCCGGAGATCGAGGCCGAAGCGCCGACCATCGACGTCAAGCAGACGCGCTACGACGCCCGCGCCGAGATCCCGGTCTCCGGCATCTTCAAGCAGGTTCGACTGCGCGGCGGCTATGCCGACTATCGGCATAACGAGATCGAGGAAGGCGGCGAGATCGGATCGACCTTCCGCACCAGCGGCGGCGAGGGACGGGCCGAGCTGGTCCAGTCCGACCGCGGCGGATGGGAAGGCACCAGCGGCCTTCAATATCTCGACCGAAAGGTCGGCATCGACGGCGAGGAGAAGTTCCTGCCCGACAGCAAGCAGCGCCAGTTCGGCCTGTTCACCATGCAGAGCCTGGTCCGCGGCCCGCTGCGCCTGGAAGCAGGCGGCCGCGTCGAATTCAGCCGCCTCTCGGCCGAAGAGGACGCCGACCTGGCGACGCCGGCCATGAAGCGCAAGTTCACGACGGTGTCGGCCTCGGGCGGCGGCGCCTATGAGCTTGCGCCCGGATGGCGGGCGGGCCTGACCCTCTCCTACAGCTCCCGCGCGCCGTCGATCGACGAGCTGTTCGCCAACGGGCCGCACGCCGGAACGCAGGCGTTCGAGGTCGGCGATCCCGGTCTTGACCCGGAGCGCAGCCTGTCGGCCGAAGCCAGCATCCGCCGCTCGGCCGGGCCGGTCCACCTGACCGCCACGGGCTATTACAGCCGCTTCTCCAACTTCATCTTCCAGGCCCCGACCGGAGAGACCGAGGACGAGCTGCCGGTCTATTCCTACCGCCAGGGCAAGGCGACCTATTACGGGTTCGAGCTGGAGGCCAATGCCGAGCTCGGCGAGGCGCTGGGCATTCACTGGGACAGCGACCTGGTCGCCGACTATGTCCATGCGCGGATCGAGCATTTCGGACCCGCGCCGCAGATTCCGCCTCTCCGGCTGCTGGCTGGCATCGCGGGCAGCAAGGGACCGGTGGACGGCCGCATCGAGGTCGAACACGCTTTCCGCCAGAGCCGCAACGCGCCGCTGGAAACGGAGACGGACGGCTACACGCTGCTCAACGCGTCGCTCGAATGGCATCCGCTCGAGGAAAATCCCGAACTGACGCTCGGGCTGGCCGGCAACAATCTGTTCGACGTGGTCGCCCGCCGGCACAGCAGCCTTTTGAAGGACTACGCCCCGCTCGCCGGACGCGACATCAGGGTGACGGCGCGCTTCGGCTTTTAAAAAAAGGGCGGCCTGCGGTGACGTGCAGGCCGCCCTTTGGCGGGACCCGGGTTGGGGAGAGAGGTCCCGTTTCTGGTTAAAGATCGATCCCGGCGGCGATGGCTTCGAGCTTGCGGACGCGTTCCTTGAGGTCCGCCAGCTCGATCCGGCCGCCCGCGGGGGGAAGCGTGGCATCGCCGACGTGGCTGGCAAGCTCCAGCCGCTTATATTCCAGCCAGGCGTTCCACCCCTTCAGCGCCGCGATCGAGGCAAGTCCGAGGGCCAGCAGGACGCTCGAGGCGATCATGCCGATGGACAGCGGTTCCATGCTCATTTCTCCTCGCGCAGGGCTTCGATCTCGCGCGCCAGTTCGTCGTTCTGGCTGTTGAGATGATGGTCGATCGCCATCATCCGGCGGTCGTTGACGTCGAGCTTGGTGCGAAGGTCGTGGACCGAGGCGCGGCCGCGGCCGGCGTCCTCCATCCGCTCATAGTCGGACTTGCGGTCGAACCCTGCCGCACCCTTTTTCTTCTGGATGTGGAGGTAGATGCCGGCCCCGACATAAGCGATCAGCGCCAGTTTCCAGCTGATCAGCAGCGCGGCGGCGACGAAGCCGATGCGGATGAAGGTCGGGTCGATGTTGAACACATCGCCCAGGGTCGAGCAGACTCCGGCCAGCTTCTTGTCGCGGCGGTTCATCGAATAGCGTGACATGTTCCCCTTTTCCTTCCCGTCAGTTCTTCGCCGCCAGCGCGGCTTTCAGCGCATCCAGTTCCGCATCGACCGCCTCGGCGGCACGAAGCTCGGCAATTTCTTCCTCCAGGCTCTTCGGCCCGGCCAGGGCCAGCGCGTCGGCGCGGCCTTCGGCAAAATCGGCGCGGCGCTCGAGCAGCTCGAACTTGGCGAACGCTTCCTCGGTCCGGCTGCCGTGCAGCATCTCGCTGGTCCGGGCGCGGCTCATCGCGCTCTCGAGCCGGCTGGCGATGGCGTTCTGGCGGGCGCGGGCCTCGGCCAGCTTGGCCTGCAGCCGCTGAATGTCCGCCTCATAGCCGCGCAGCACCTGTTCGATCTGCGAAATCTCGGCGTGAAGGCTCTCGGCCATTTCGGCCGCCTTCTGCTTCTCGCCCAGCGCAGCGCGGGCCAGGTCCTCGCGGCCCTTCTCAAGCGCCAGCGCGGCCTTTTCCGTCCAGCCATGCTGAAGGTCGTCGAGCCGGTTGCAGGCGCGCCGCATCTCCTTGATGTCGGCGATCGAGCGGGCGGCGGTGGCGCGCACCTCGACCAGCGTCTCTTCCATCTCGACGATGATCATGCGGATCATCCGCGCGGGGTCTTCCGACCGGTCGAGCAGTTCCGACATGTTCGCCGCGATGATGTCGCGGGTGCGGGTGAAGATCGGGCCCGACAGGATGCCGCTCAGCGGCGCGAAACGGACGACCGTTTCGGATCCTGCCTCTTCCCGCGGCCGCGGAATGCGGATCGCCGGACGGGCCTCGATTGGTTCAAATTCAGGCATAGGTGACAATTTCCACTTGAGCGGCCGAAACCTGGGCCGGGGCAATCGCGGCGCCAACCGCGATCGAACTCATCAGAAGCGACGCGAAGGCCGCGATCAGATGGCGCTGAAACTTCGAGCCAGACATGTTCAATCTCCCTTTTGGGAACTTGGGGCGGGTGCCCGTCGCTCCGTGCCCTATCCTTTACAAGGCCCGTGCCAATTGGAGATTTCCGCGAAAAATACCGCTGCTGCCATTCATCCGCGGGCAAGTTGGCGGA
Source organism: uncultured Sphingomonas sp. (assembly GCA_965649725.1). Classification (GTDB taxonomy): domain Bacteria; phylum Pseudomonadota; class Alphaproteobacteria; order Sphingomonadales; family Sphingomonadaceae; genus Sphingomicrobium. The sequence goes on along the minus strand of CBFGLY010000059.1, from coordinate 269 downwards.
ATTTCCCACCGATGGTTGGGAGGATTGCCCAACTGGGTCCAGGGAACCGCGCGAGCCGCCGTTCGCTCATGACGCCAAACAGCAAATCGAGCCGAAAGGACTGTCATGCTTGCAAAGATTTTGGGCGCAATCGCCGGCGAGAAGATCGCCGGGCGCAATCAGAAGGTAACCGGCGCGCTGGTCGGCGCGGCCATTCCCGCCATCGCCCGCCGCGGCTTGGGCCCGCTTGCGCTGGTTCTGGGCGCGGGCTGGGGTGCCAAGAAGCTGAT
>CBFGLY010000058.1:0-6812 GCA_965649725.1 uncultured Sphingomonas sp. | reverse complement strand
CGGTCGGGCTTGGGCTCCAGCTCGCGCACCAGCTTGCCCCTGGCGGTGAGCTCGACCCGTTGCCCGCCGGGCTGGCCGCGCAGCCGTTCCTCCAGAGTCCGCTCAAGCCCTTCCTTGCCGATCTTGTACCCCGGCGTGATCAGAAGGGGGTTCTTGTCCTTCTCATAGTCCTTGGCCGATGCCGAACCGACGTAGCCGACCAGGTGCGCGACCGCGGGGCCCGCCGGATAATAGCGCGAAAAACCGCGCATCGGCTGGATTCCCGGAAGCTCCGGAAGGCGGACGGTGACGGCCGCATATTGTTCGTAAGGAACGTTTTCCGCGACCTGGACCGGTTGGTAGCCACGGGCTTCCTTGAGTTCCTTGATGATCCGGTCGACGTCGTCCGGCGTCAGGTCCATCAACCGGGTCAGCAGCCGCAGGGTCTGCGTCGGCTTTTCCAATTGCTGGGGGATGATGTCGACCCGGAAGTCCGACCGGTTGATGGCAATCGGCTTGCCGGCACGATCGACGATCCAGCCGCGGCGGGGCGGGACGATGATCAGCTGGACGCGGTTGCTTTCGGAAAGCAGGCGGTAATGCTGGTTCTGAGCGACCGAGAGATAGCCGAGCCGCGCCACCAGCGCGCCGCCGAACAGCGCCTGGGCACCGCCGAGGATCATCATCCTGCGCGAAAAGGTGATCGACTGGTGCGCCGCGGTGAAGCGCGAAGCCTTCATCGGCCGAGCCTCCACTTGTCGAGACGCGCCGCAAGATATGCCGCTGCCGGAAAGCACAGGACGGAAATGAGGATCGCCGGCCCGGCGGACATGTTCAGCGGGACCGATGCGCCGAGCAGCGCGGCGACTCTCCACTGGGCCAGCTCGGCCAGGCCGATGAACAGGGCCGCGATCGCCCATTCGATCCAATAGTCGCGCCACATGGTGCGCCGGTCGAGGATATCCATCGCGATCATGATCGCCGCCCACAGTGCAACCGACAAGCCGATCGGGTTGCCGACGATCAGATCGTTGACGAAACCGAGCGGGGCGGCCCACCAGGCCGGCCAGGCATCCGCCCGCAACAGCCGCCAGGCGATGAGGATCATCAGTCCGCAATCCGGCCACCAGCCGGTCGCCGAAACGATCGGCAGCAGCGAAATCATCGATCCGAACACGACGCTAGCCGCGGGAATGTAATCGGCGCCCGCGCGCGGGCCTTTTCCGAGCGCGCTTCCGCGTTGGCCGAGGGCAGACCGGACCATCAGCTGGCCTCGTCGTCCGGCCTGGCCGCGACCGCCAGCGCAGCGGGTTCGAACGGCGGCTCGACGATCGCGAAACTCACTTTCGACGGGTCGGCGATAGGCACGGCGATCGCTCCATCGTCGTCAAGGCGCACGACCTTCGCGATGGGCACCAGCGGCGGATAGAGCCCGCCCGTTCCCGAGGTGATGATGATATCGCCCGGCCTGAACGGGTTCTTGCCGACTTCCAGCGGGCGAACGTCGATCGTCCCGTCGCCGCGGCCGGTGGAGATGACCGGCTGCCCGCCCCTGAGGATCCGGGCGGGCACGATGTTGGCGCGGTCGGTCACGAGCAGGACGCGGCTGGCGATCATCCCTGCTTCGATGACCCGGCCGATGAGCCCTTCCGGGGAACGGACCGGCATTCCGGGCCGAACGCCGTCGCTGGAGCCGACGGAGATGACCGCGAACCTGCGGGGGCTTTCGAATGAGGAGCCGACCACGCGACCGGCCGCAACCGCCTTGCCGCTGCGCTCCCTAAGCTGGAGCGCCGCCTTGAGCTGCTGGTTTTCCTCGAGGATCGCGCGCGCCTCGACCATGCGCCGCATCAAGGCGTCGCGCTGGCGCTTCAATTCGCCATTCTGCTGGGCCGCGTTCCAATAGTCCCCCGCGCCGCTGAACAGCCCGGTCACGGTCGTCGTAACCTCGCTCAGCGCTCCGCTTATCGGCATGGTGACGTCGAGCGCGGTTTCCCGCACGGCAGCGTAGCTCTTCGGCGCGGCAAGCGAGAGAATCAGCAGGATCAGCCCGACGACGAGCCCGGCGATGACCGCCAGGAAGCTGAAGAACAGGCTATATTGCGCGCGCCTCGACCAGCCCGGGCGCGGTCCCGCCGAGGCTGCCACGGTTCAGTCTACCTCAAGCGGTCTGGAGGACGCCGCGGAACTGCTCTTCCTCCAGCGCCCGGCCGGTGCCGAGCGCAACGCAGGTCAGCGGGTCCTCGGCAACGGTCACCGGCAGGCCGGTCTCGTCGCGAAGCACTTCGTCCAGTCCCTGCAGCAGCGCTCCGCCGCCGGTGAGGACGATGCCCTGGTCGCAAATATCGGCCGCGAGCTCCGGTGCGGTATTCTCCAGCGCGATCCGGACGCCCTCGACGATCGTTCCGACCGGCTCCGAAAGCGCCTCGGCGATCTGGCCCTGGTTGATCGAGATCTCCTTGGGAACGCCGTTCACCAGGTCGCGGCCCTTGATGTGGACCGTGGTGCCGATGCCGTCGACCGGCGGCTTGGCGATCCCGACTTCCTTCTTGATCCGCTCGGCCGTGGCTTCGCCGATCAGCAAATTGTGGTTGCGGCGGACGTAGGAGCTGATCGCTTCGTCCATCTTGTCGCCGCCGACGCGGACCGACGTGGTGTAGGCCAGGCCGCGCAGAGAAAGGACCGCGACTTCGGTCGTACCGCCGCCGATGTCGACGACCATCGATCCGATCGGCTGAGTCACCGGCATGTCGGCGCCGATCGCGGCCGCCATCGGCTCCTCGATCAGGAAGACCGCGCTCGCTCCGGCATTGGACGCGGCGTCGCGGATCGCGCGGCGCTCGACGCTGGTCGAGCCCGACGGCACGCAAATCACGATTTCCGGGAAGCGCCAGGCGCGCATCTTGCCGCCATGCACCTTGTGGATGAAGTGCTTGATCATCTGCTCGGCGACATCGATGTCGGCAATGACGCCGTCGCGAAGCGGGCGGATGGCCTCGATCTGGTCGGGCGTCTTGCCCATCATCAGCTTGGCGTCGTCGCCGACCGCCTTGACCTTCTTCACGCCATTGATCGTCTCGATCGCGACCACCGACGGCTCGTTCAGCACAATCCCCCGGCCGCGGACATAGACCAGCGTATTGGCGGTCCCAAGATCGATCGCCATGTCATGCGACATCCATTTGAACCAGCGGTTCCAGAACATGCTTTACCCGTCTCTCGCCTAATCTGTTGGAAGGAGGGCCGCCACCCAGCCGGCCCGATTCACGATTCCTTATTCAACCCCTTGTGAAAGCTGGATGAATCCTACTGCCGATTCAGTGCTTCGCAGGGTGCTTCGGATTGGGCTAGGACCGTTAACATGTCAATAAGAAGGCTCCCTTCCGAACTCATCAATCGGATCGCCGCCGGCGAGGTGGTCGAACGTCCGTCGAGCGCCCTCAAGGAGCTGGTGGAGAACTCGCTCGACGCCGGGGCGTCGACGGTTTCGATAAGGCTGGCGGCCGGCGGGCTCGATCTCGTCGAGGTCAGCGACGACGGATGCGGGATGGATCGCGCCGACATGGGCCTGGCGCTGGAGCGGCATGCGACTTCGAAGCTTCCCGGAGACGAGATCGACGCGATTGTCAGTTTCGGCTTTCGCGGCGAAGCGCTTCCATCGATTGCCAGCGTCTCCCGGTTGACCCTGGAAAGCCGTCCGCCGGGGTCGGAGGGTTGGCGGATTGTGATTGATCATGGCGCGAAGGAAGGGGAGGGACCTGCCGCCCTGCCTCCCGGAACGCGCGTCCGGGTGGAGGGCCTGTTCGACAAGGTGCCCGCGCGCCGCAAGTTCCTGCGTACGCCAAGGTCCGAATATGCTGCGTGCCTGGACGCGGTGAAGCGGCTCGCCATGGCGCGTCCGGATGTCGCTTTCACCCTCGAGAACGATGGCAGGCGAACGCTCGCGGTCCAGCCGTCGGATCCGCCAACGCGAGTGGCGGCCTTGCTGGATCGGGAGCTTGAACGCCACGGCCTCGGCATCGACTTCGCGCGAGAGGGGTTGGGATTGAGGGGCGTCGTCAGCTTGCCGACGTTCAACCGCGGCATGGCCGATCACCAATATCTGTTCGTCAACAGCCGCCCGGTGAAGGACCGGCTGCTCGTCGGAGCGCTTCGAGCGGCCTATCGCGACCTGCTCGCCCGCGACCGGCATCCTATCGCCGCCCTGTTCCTGGAGGTGCCGACCGGGGAAGTAGACATCAATGTCCACCCTGCCAAGACCGAGGTCCGGTTTCGCGATCCGGCAGCGATCCGGGGACTGATCGTCGGCGGACTGCGGACAGCGCTCGACGAGGCCGGACACCGAAGCGCGGCGAGGGAGCAGTTCGCGGCGACTGTGAACTGGCAGCCTGAGCCAGCCTTGCCTCGTCATCCCAGCGAAAGCTGGGATCCAGGTCCGGGCAATCCAGCTCCCTATGAGGAAAGGGAATGGACCCCGGCCTTGGCTGGGGTGACGGATATGAAACTCGCCTATGGCCAGGCGCCGGCGGCTCGCGCGGAGCCGGCCAGCGCCCCGGTACCGTCCTATCCGCTAGGCGTCGCCCGGGGGCAGGTGGCGGCGACCTACATCGTCGCCGAAGCCGAGGACGGCCTGGTGATCGTCGACCAGCACGCGGCGCACGAAAGGCTGGTGCTGGAGCGGATGCGCAAGGCGGCGGAGGGTGGTGCCGTTGCGCGCCAGGCGCTGCTGATCCCGGACGTGGTCGAGCTGGAGGAGCCGGAATGCGACCGGATCGAAGGTGCTGCCGAAGAGCTCGCCGGACTGGGGCTGGAAGTCGAACGGTTCGGCCCGGCCGCGATTCTCGTCCGCGCCATTCCGGCACCGCTGGGCAAGGCCGACGTGCCCGCGTTGATCCGGGATATCGCTGCCGAGCTCGCGGAATTGGGCACGGCGCTGGCCTTGCGCGATCGGCTTGATCATGTGGCGGGAACCATTGCCTGCCACGGCTCGGTCCGGGCCGGACGAGTGCTTTCGGTGGCGGAGATGAACGCCCTCCTGCGCGAAATGGAGGTCACGCCCCACAGCGGTCAGTGCAATCACGGCCGTCCGACCTGGGTAAAGCTGGCCCACGCCGATATCGAAAAATTGTTCGGCCGACGCTGATTTTCCCGTCTTTCCAACAGCGTAGCTATGCTTCCCGAATCAAGTAAACATCCGTTCGCAGACTGGGATGGCAACTATTTCGGCCGTTCGTCGAAGAAGTTGTTGCCTAAAACCTGTCGCTCGGACTAAGCGCCCGCCGCTCCCGAGGCGGCTCCGGCCGTTCTCGGGAGTATTTTATGTGGGAGTATTTCAAGTGAACAAGTTCATTGCACTGGCCGGCCTGTCGCTCGCAGCGATCGCCGCCACCCCGGCTGCCGCCCAGACCGAGACCACGACCGTGGCTCCGACCGGCGCGCGCGTCGAAGCGCTTGTCGGGTTCGACCGCGTCCGCGTTGACGGCGCCAAGGATTCGGGCGTTCTTTACGGCATCGGCGCCGGCTACGACTTCGCCGTCGGCGGAATGTCGCTCGGCCTCGACGTCGAAGCGACCGACGCCACCACCAAGGAAGGCGACGACGACACCGGTTCGGTCGCTGCTGCCCGCGATCTCTACGCCGGCCTGCGCGCGACCTTCCCGGTCAGCCCGACTGCGAACGTCTATGTGAAGGGTGGCTACACCAATGCCCGCTTCAAGGCGGAGTTCGACGGTGAGTCGGAAAGCGCGAACGCCGACGGCTTCCGTCTTGGCGCCGGTGCGCAGTTCAGCCTCGGCGGCAAGGCCTATGCCGGTGGCGAATATCGTTATTCGAACTATGAAGCCGGCCTCAGCCGTCATCAGTTCGCTCTGACGGTCGGCACCCGCTTCTAAGCGCTGCCGAAACTGGGAAAGGGCGCTCCGCCTGGGGCGCCCTTTTTCATGCCCCCGCGACTTTGCCGGCAAATGATGCTAGCTTGCCTTCCTCGCGCGGGAGACGAGCCATGAGCGAATTCGACAAGGGATATTTCGCGCGCCGGGCGGCGGAAGAAGCCGAGCTTGCAGCCGTCGCCAACGACGAAGAGTCACGGGCAGCGCACATTAGGCTTCAGCGCGCCTACACAGAAAGGGCATCGGTCGGCGACCGCAGCCGTGAGGATGCGGCCACGATCGGCTAATCGATCAGCTTCCGGCGGGCTTTTTCGACCGGCAGGCCGCGGGCAATCTCGCGGGCCGCGCGCAACCGGGGATAGCCCGACGCTTCTTCGTCCCGCAGCGCGTCGGTAAAACCGCCGGCTCGAACCTCGTCCAGGATTTGCGCCATTCGCGCTTTTACGCCGTCGTCGACAATGCGCTTGCCGCCCATGACGGCGCCAAGCTCGGCCGTGTTGCTGATCGCTTCCCGCATGCCGGCGATCCCGCGCGCTTCGATCAGCTCGGCGATCAGCTTCAGCTCGCCGACGCATTCCATATAGGCGACTTCTTCGCTGACCCCAGCAGCGACCAATGTATCGAAGCCCGCGACCAGGATTTCCGGGACAGCGCCCCACACGACGGCCTGCTCGTTGAACAGGTCTGCTTCGCATTCCTCCGCGAATGTGGAGCGAAGCAGTCCCGCCCGCCCGCACCCGATGCCGCGTCCATAGGCCAGGGCGAGGGCCTCGGCGTGACCGCTCCTGTCCTGGGCGACGGCATAGAGTGCGACCATCCCCTTGCCTTCGAGATAGAGCGAACGCAGCGCCGTTCCCGGTCCCTTTGGAGCGACCATGAAAACGTCGAGATCGGTCCTGGGACGGATGAAGCCGAATCGAATGGCGAGCCCATGGCTGAAACCCA
>CBFGLY010000057.1:0-6859 GCA_965649725.1 uncultured Sphingomonas sp. | reverse complement strand
TTCTGGCGGATCGGCCTTGCCGGCGAAGCGACGACCGAATTGAAGGATGCTCTGGGGCCGCAGCGGATCGCGCTGGTCCTGGGCGCCGAAGGCCCGGGAATGCGCCACAATATCCGCGAACATACCGATGCGCTGGCCAAGCTTCCGATCACCGACCAGGTCGAAAGCCTGAATGTCTCCAACGCGGCCGCCGTCGCCCTTTACGCGGCGAGCGTTGCTTGACCTCCAACCGTTCGTCCTGAGCCTGTCGGAGGACTGTATTTTCTTCTAAGGCCAGGCAAGGACAGCCCTTCGACAGGCTCAGGGCAACGGAGTTTTATGGTTCGAACAGTTGATTCCCTCCATGCGAGCCTCGACGCGCTGGCCAAGCGGGAGAAGGCATTCGCCGGCGTTCTCGAAACCCACGGCAAACCCGAACCGCGCCACAGCGAGCCGGGCGTCGAGACGCTTCTTCGAACCATCGTCGGGCAGCAGGTGAGCGTCGCCGCCGCAAGGTCGATGTGGAACAAGCTGGTCGCCAGGCTGGGCCAGCCGATCGACCTTCAGAAGCTGCTCGATTCCAGCGACGAGGAGCTGCGCGAAGCCGGCCTGTCGCGGCAGAAGGCGGGCTATGCCCGAAGCCTCGCCGGGCTGGTCCTGTCGGGGGAACTCGACCTCGCTCATCTTCCCGAAGATGATGAGGAAGCGATCGCCCACCTCGTGAAGATCAAGGGCATCGGCCGCTGGTCTGCGGAAATCTATCTGCTGTTCGCCGAAGGTCGAGGCGACGTTTGGCCTGCGGGCGACCTCGCGGTGCAGATCGAGATCGGCAAGCTGCTTGGCATGGACGGCAAGCCGACCGAAAAGCAGTTGCGCGAGCTGGCCGAAAGCTGGCGGCCCCATCGCGGTGCCGCTGCCGTGCTCGCCTGGCATAGCTACAATGCTCCGCCGCTCGACTAGCCGGGGGCTAGTTGAGCAAGGAGCACCGCCGCTCGACTAGGCGGCCTTGCTCAGCCCCATGCTGTGCGACCGCGCGCTGAGGCCGCGGAAGATGCGCGGGCCGAGGTCCAGCCGGAACGGCGCCAGCTTCTCGTCTTCCTCCGTGCCGCGCCCGACCAGGAAGCTGGCGGAAGTCTGCAGGCCGCCGCCGTAAAGGATGTTGAACGCGACCAGCGGCACGAACAGCGTCCGTCCCTCGACCTCGAAGCTGCGGACTTGTGACAGCGGGAGCTTCACCGCGCTTTTCAGCGCGAGGCGGCCGAGCGGCTGAACCGCCGCGATGCGATCGCCCTTGCCGACGGGCTGCTGGAAAAAGGCCGCGATTTCCGAATCCTGCCCGGAATGGGCGCAGATCATTCGCGCTTCGACCAGAACGTCGCGCGCCGGTGCCGAGCCGCTATTGGTGACGACCACGTCGAACTGAAGCATCACGTCGCTGTCGCTGATCACGGCCCGGTCGGGCTGGAACTGCACCGAAAGCTGCGGCTTGAGCCTGGTCGAGACGATCGATCCGTCATCGGACGGCCTGGGCGCAGCGGCCGGCGGGCTGGGCTGGGCGCGTGGCGGTACGGGGTCGGGCCTCGGCCTGACGGGAGGAAGCGGCGTCGGACCGGCTTCCGGTGCGACGTCCGGAACCAGGCCGGCAAACGCCAGGCGGCCGGGGTCGGAGTAACGCTGGTGGCGGGTACGCCGGCTATAGGCGAAGAATGCGCCGCCACCGATCAGCGCCAGCAGCGCCGCGATCCATGGCCAGCCGATTGCGCCGCCATCCGGCGACGGAAGCGCGGGCGCAAGCGCGGAATCGCCGAACGATTCCGACGGCGCCGACCCGGTCGTGATCCCGTCCGATGCGGGCGTGACCGATTCGGGATCGGCCGGAGCCGGAGCCTGCCGGACCGCGGGCGAAACCGGTTCCAGGGCGCGTTCGGACGGCAGGGATGGCGTTGCCCGACGGGTTGTGACGGTCGACGGATCGGCGGCCCGGGTCGTCGTGATCGGCGAGGGTGAAGGCTGGGCGGTGCGCGTTCCCTGGTTCGGCGCGACGGCTGCAGGCCTGTCCGCCTGGCGGGTCACCTTGCCGTCGAGCGAGAAGTCTCTCAGCTGGCTTGGCCCCACCGTGTCCGCCGACGGCGGCGGCGCGGCGGTGACGTCAATCGGCGTATCGCTGTTCTGGGCAAGCGCGGGGACCGGCGACAGCATCGCCAGAGCGGCGACGGCCAGGATCGAAACCTTCATTGTCATGCGGCGCACTGCCGTCATTTCCCCGCCCTGCTGATTGCCAGAAAGTCGCGACCGTCCTGCCCCACCGACGCGCGCGACCAGGCTGCTATTGGCGCGCAAATGGCGCCAAGACAAGCATTTACCTCTCTAACGTGCGTCGACCAGCACCAATTCCGCGTCCGTTTCCGCCTCGATCGTGACGCGATCTTCACCGGTGATGGCGGCTCCGTCACGCGGATTTGCCTCGACACCGTTGATTCGGACCGTCCCCGACGAAACCAGGTACAGGTGGCGCGCGGGATCGGGCTCATATGTCAGGGCCGAACCTGCCTGCAACGTCGCGCCCAGCACCCTGGCGTCGGCGTTAATCGTCAGCGCGCCATCGGCCGGATCGCCGCTCGCAAGCAGCTGGAAGGTCCCGGCCCTCGCTTCCTTCGGGAACGGCATCATGCCCCATCCGGGTTTTGCCCCGGGCCGATCGGTTTCGATCCAGATCTGGAAGAGCGTCGTTTCTTCGTCCTCCAGATTATATTCCGCATGAGTGATGCCGGACCCGGCGCTCATCACCTGGACATCGCCGGCCGGGGTGCGGCCCTTGTTGCCCACGGAATCCTGGTGGGTGATCGCGCCGGTGCGAACATAGGTGACGATCTCCATGTCGCGATGGGGATGCGGCGGGAAGCCGCTCTTCGCGGCGATCCGGTCGTCGTTCCAGACCCGGATTGCGCCCCAGCCCATGCGATCGGGGTCGTAGTAATCGGCAAAGCTGAAATGGTGGCGGGCATCGAGCCAGCCGTGGTCGGCATGGCCGAGCGACGCGAAGGGACGAATGTCTATCATGCCGGGGAAGATGGGGCCCGGCACGATGCCCTTTCAAGTGTCAGCGATGTAACCGCAATTCGCGGGCGTAATGCGCGGCTTTTTCCGCATAGTGCGCTGCGGACAATCGAAGCATCGCGACCTGCCTCTCGTCGAGCGTTCGAACTGCGCGGGCGGGCGATCCGACAATCAGGCTGCGAGGCTCGAAGACCTTGCCCTCGGTCACCAGCGCGCCGGCCCCGACGATGCATTGCGCGCCAATCACCGCGCCGTTGAGAATCCGCGCGCCCATGCCGATCAGCGCTTCGTCCTCGACGGTGCAGCCGTGCAGGATCGCCTGGTGCCCGACCGTCACTCGGGCGCCGATGGTCAGCGGGGCGCCGGGGTCGCTGTGCCCGATCGCGCCGTCCTGGAAATTGCTCTCCTCGCCAAGCAGGATCGGGGTATTGTCCGCGCGGATCACGGCTCCGAACCAGATGCTGGCGCGGGCCGCCAGCCGGACGTCGCCGATCAGGTCGGCCGAGGGCGCGACCCAGGCGGTCGGATCGACGGAGGGCGCAACGTCGTCGATGGCGTAAAGCGGCATCCGCAAAGCCTAATCCGTTTCGGATCGATTCGTCGACGCCATGCTTCGTTTTCGACGGCGTTCAGGTTAGTGTCGGGAACGGACATTCGGGGGACCGGCTCTTGGCGGACGCAATCAAGCCGCGCCGCGGCGAACGGGTGCAACTCCGGGCAGACGTCGATTTCCGCCGCTCCGGCGATCATCGCTACCGGGTGAACATCCTCGATTTCTCGCCGGAAGGCTGCCGGATCGAATCTCCGGTCACCGTATCTGTGGGCGACACGATCTGGATTTCCTTGCCCGGCCTGGAATCGATCCAGGGCCAGGTCTGCTGGGTGAAGCAATGGACCGTCGGCGTCGAATTCGCACGACCACTCTACCCGTCCGTTTTCGCCATGGTGCGCGACCGGATGGGCACGGCCAACTGATCGCAGCGGCGACCGCGGCATGTCCGACCATATCCTTGTCATCGATGAAGGCACGACATCGACCCGGGCGATGCTGTTCGACCTCGATGGAAAGCCGCTCGCGAGTTCCCAGCATGGCCTGACCCAGCATTATCCGGCGCCCGGCTGGGTCGAGCATGACGCTTCGGAAATCTGGGCGCGCACGCTCGAAGCCGCGCAGGAGATGGTTTCGAAAGCCGGCGGGGCCGATCGCATTGCGGCAATCGGGATCACGAACCAGCGGGAAACGGTGGTCGCATGGGATCGCGAAACCGGCGACCCGCTCGGCAGGGCCATCGTCTGGCAGGATCGGCGAACCGCAAATCGCTGCGCCGAACTTGCGCAGGGCGGGCATGAAGGCCGGGTCCAGTCGAAGACCGGCCTTCTGATCGACCCTTATTTCAGCGCGTCGAAAATGGAGTGGATGCTCCGCAACAACCGCGAGGTTCGCGGCGCCGGCAATCGCCTCGCTTTCGGGACGATCGACAGTTGGCTGATCTGGAAGCTGACCGGAGGGGCGATCCATGCGACCGACGCCAGCAACGCCAGCCGGACGATGCTGATGGCCCTGGATGGCGCGGGCTGGGACCAGGAGCTTTGCGGCCTGTTCGGGATCGACCCGGCAAGTCTCCCTGCGATCGTCGATTGCAGCGGCGAGATCGGGCGAACCGATCCGGCCCTGTTCGGCGCGGCCATTCCCATCTGCGGTTCGGCCGGCGACCAGCAGGCGGCGACCATCGGCCAAGGGTGTCTCGCGGTCGGAGCGACCAAGGCGACCTTCGGGACAGGGGCATTTGTCCTCACCAACTCGGGCGAGACGCCCTTCTTTTCGCAAAATCGGCTGCTGACCACCGTCCTTTGCCAGCAACAGGGCCGGCGGACCTATGCGCTGGAGGGGAGCGTGTTCGTCGCGGGCAGCCTGTTCCAATGGCTGCGCGATTCCGTCGGCCTGATCGTCAGCGCGCCGGAAAGCGAGCTGCTGGCGCGGTCGGTGGAGGATAATGGCGGCGTCTTCATGGTGCCGGCCCTTACCGGTCTCGGCGCCCCGCACTGGCGAGCGGACGCTCGCGCGCTCATCTGCGGCATGAGCTTCGCCACGACCAAGGCCCATATCGTCCGAGCCGCGCTGGAAGCGCAGGCACATCAGGCGCACGATCTTATGGAGGCCTTCGCCGCGGACGGCGTGCGCTGGAAGAAGCTCCGCATCGACGGCGGAATGGCGGCAAACAATTGGCTGGCCCAAGACCTTGCCGACATGCTCGGTCTGACCGTCGAACGGCCCGCCTTCGTCGAGACCACCGCGCTCGGCGCAGCGATGCTGGCCGCGGTCGGAGTGGGGATTTTCCCGAATTTGCAGGCGGCGGCGAACGCAATGCGCGGTGAGGTGACCCGATTCGAACCGGCGATGGAAGCCGGCGAGCGCGAGCGGCGCCTGGCCGGATGGCGGGGAGCGCTCGCCAAAGTCTAGAGGGTAACGCGGCTATTCCGGCTTCAGAAGCTCGTCCAGGCCATCCGCCGCGAAGGGCGTGAAGCCGCGCTTCGCCAGGCATGTCGTATCCGGTCCGACCTCGGGCTTGTCGAGAAACGCCATCATGATCCCCCGCGTGCACTCGTCGATGCCGCTGGGCGCGTGGGCCGCGTCCTTCACTTCGACCAGGGTCGCATTCGAAAGGAATCGCAGCGCCTGGTAAGCGTCGATGACCGGAACTGCGGGGTCCAGGCTGCCGGCATAGATGATCGTCGGAATTTCGCTTGCCACCGGTGCGAAAAACGCCGGATCGGCATGGTCAGGACGATAGGCCGCGCACAGCCGGTCCCAGCTATAGTCGGGCTCGCTGGTTGCCAGGTTCGGATAAAGCGACCGCGCCCGCGCGTACCACTCCGTGGTTCGGCCGCTTTCATGGCAGCTGATCGCCAGTCCCTGGCCGGCGGACAGGCCGCCGAAGCTTTCGCCCCCTGCGAATTTGGCGACCATCTTCCGGACGACATCGGTATCGCCGGCATAGGCGCGGTCGATCACCAGCGGGACGTAGCGAACCGTGCTCGATCGCACGGCAATCGGCCACAGCGCCTCCGCGAACCTGCGCCCGGTGATGACCGCCGCTCCGTCCTTGATCGGCTCCCGCTCCAGCCGGGCGAGTACCTCCGAAAGCTTCGCCGCCACGTCGCCGAAGCGCTGCCGGCATTCCGGCTGCCGGGCACAAGCCCGGTCGATCGCTTCATAGCCGGCGGCCGTTGTCGACACTTGCTCCGCCCAGGCCGCGCTGTTGGGAGGAAAGGGCGAAGAAAGGATCACCGATCGGATCGAGCCGGGATCGGTCCGCATGGCATCCATCGCCACCAAGGTCCCGTAGGAGACCGAGAATAGGTTCCATTTCCCCACCCCGAACGCGCGGCGCAACTCCTCGATATCGGCGACGGTTCGCCGGGTCGAATAAGCGCCGATGTCGATGCCCTCGCTGCGCAACTTGGCGCCGCAAGCGGCAATCGCCGCCCGCTTGCTTTCCTCTTCCGCGACCGGGTCGAGGCCCTTTGACGAGATTCCGTTCAAGGTCTTGGCAAGCTCCGGACACAGAGCTTCCTCGGACCGGCCCGAACCCCGCTGATCGAAAATGATGATGTCGCGATCCTGCCGCCACGCCTTCATCGTCGCGCTCGCCGGGAGGGACGGAAGCACCGCGTCGACGGTAGCGATTCCCGGCCCCCCGTTGATGTAGAGGATCGGATCGGCCCGCTTTTGCGCCGTTGCAGCCCGGACTCGCGCGGTCCACAGCCTGATCCTTTTGGAGCCGGTCGCGTCCCGTTTGACCGAAACCCAGCCGCACTCGAC
>CBFGLY010000056.1:0-6904 GCA_965649725.1 uncultured Sphingomonas sp. | reverse complement strand
GCGATCTACACGCTGTTCACCGACATCGAGGGCTTCACGGTGCTTAGCCACCGGCTTCCGCCGGATCGGGTTGCGACCATCCTCAACGCCTATCTCGACGGGATGTGCGACATCGTGCTCGACCATGGCGGGACGATCGACAAGTTCGTCGGCGACGCGGTCGTGGCCTTCTGGGGCGCGCCGATCGCCAGAGACGACGACGCCGATCGCGCCGCAAATGCGCTCATCGCCATCAATCAGTTTACGCGGGACTTTTCCGCCAAGCATAATGAGGAGGGCGCCGCGCTCGGCCGGACACGCGCCGGCCTTCACTACGGCGACGCCGTAGTCGGCAATTTCGGCGGCGAGGGACGGCTCAGCTACACCGCGCTCGGCGACGCCATGAACTGCGCCGCGCGGCTGGAAGGCGCCAACAAATATCTGAAGACCGTTTCGCTGATCAGCGACGAGGCGAAAAGCCGGACGAGCCTGGATCTCTTCCGCCCGATGGGCCGGATCGTGCTTTCCGGCCGGGCGACGCCGATCGTCGTATGGGAACCCGCACCCGAGATGGACGCGCAGCTTCGCGCCAAACTTGCCCAACTATGGGACGCCTTCGATTCGGGCGACCGTTCGGCACTCGACGAAATCGAGCAGACTTGTTTAACCTGTGATAAGGATGCCGCGCTGTCGGCCTTTGCCTGCCGGCTGCGCGAGGCCGGGCCAGGGGGCGCGGTCAAGCTGACGGAGAAATGACGATGGCCCGCCTGTTCCTTGCTGCGGCAAGCGCCGCGATCCTTGCTTCAACCTCCGCAACGGCGGCCGTGCTCGTCGTCCGGTCGTCCGGCCCGTCGGCGGCCACCTACCCGCCGGGCAAGGCGCTGCCCGACACCCACAAGCTGACCCTGAAGGCCAGCGACGTGATCGTGCTGCTCGATTCCCGCGGCACCCGAACGTTGCAAGGCCCGGGCAGCTTCAGCGTATTGGCCAGCGCATCGCCCGCCGCCGGCGCGGTTCGCGGCGCCGGCACGAGCGCCAGGCGAGTTCGTCTCGGGGCCGTTCGCGGCACCGCGACCCGCAGCGTATGGCAGGCAGACCTCGACCGGTCCGGCAATGTCTGCATCGCCAATCCCGCCGATCTCGGCCTTTACCGCGGCAACAGCAGCGCCGAGGCCAACGTCACGCTGACCGACGCCGCCAGCGGGAAGAGCGCGGACGTGCACTTTGCCGCCGGGCAGGCAATCGCCGCCTGGCCCGCCGGGCTGCCGGCTACCGGAGGCGCGAATATCGCCGTCTCAGGCCTTGGCGCACCCGCGACCCTGACGCTCAAGACGCTGTCGCCGGTTCCGTCGGGACTTGAGGGAATGGCGCAGAGCCTGATCCGCGCCAATTGCCAGGCGCAGCTGGATGTGCTCATCGATACGTTCAGCGCCCGATCGGAGGGATAGGCGAACCTTCAATGTCGGTGATGTTCATCCTCTACATCGCCATTTTCGCAGCGGCGCTGCTGGCGCTGATGGCGCGGTCCCGGCTGGCCAACCATCTGTTGCTCGGGCTCGCCGGTGCATTCGGCCTGGCCTATGGGTTCCAGGTTCACGGATTGCTCGGAATCCTCCTGCCTGCCCTCATCCTGATCGTTGCGAGCGTGCAGGCGGGAAGCGTGCTGGTCGCCAACAAGGCGGCCCGCTTCACGCCCCAGGAAGAAGAGATGATGTCGGGCCCGTTGAGCGGCCTCGGCCGGGCCCAGACCCGGCGCCTTCTGGACCAGGGTTTCTGGATGGACGGACGCCCTGGCGACGTGCTGACCCGGGAAGGCGAGCAGGCGGCGCAGCTGGTCTATCTCGCCCGCGGCGCTGCCGACGTCCACGCGCACGGCCATCTGGTCGGCAAGATCGCCGCCGGACAGCTGATCGGCGAGGCGACGGTACTTGGCAATGCACCGGCGACGGCGACCGTCACGCTGACGGCGCCGTCACGCTTCTGGTGCGCGCAGGGGCATGCGCTCAACGCCTATCTCGCCGCCAATCCCGATGCCCGCCACGCCCTGGAGCATGGCTTCACCATCAGCCTTCGCGACAAGCTGGAGGCGATGAACCGCGCGGCTGCCCCGACTAGTTAGTCGGGAAGCCGCGACGCTTCAGAAGCGCCTTCACGTCCGGATCGCGGCCGCGGAACTGGCGGTAGGCGTCCGCCCGGTCGGTCTCGTTGCCGGTCGACAGCAGGATCGTCCGGAACTTGTCGGCCGTTGCCCGGTCGTACGGATTGCCCGCCGCCTCGAACGCCGCCCAGGTGTCCGCGTCCATCGTCTCCGACCAGAGGTAGCTGTAATAGCCGGCCGAATAGCTGTCGGACGAGAAGAGGTGGCCGAACTGCGGCAGGCGGTGACGCATCACCATCTCCTTCGGCATCCCGAGCTCGGCCAGCGTCGCCTTCTCGAAGGCGTCCGCGTCGATCACCCCGTCTTCCTTGGTGTGAAGCTTCATGTCGACCAGCGCGGACGAGAGATATTCGACCGTCGCGAAGCCCTGGTTGAAGCTGTCCGACGCCTCGATCTTCTTGACCAGCGCGTCGGGCATCGGCTCGCCGGTCTTGTAGTGGCGGGCGAACTTGTCGAGCACCGGCCGGGTCAGCAGCCAATTCTCGTTCACCTGGCTCGGATATTCCACGAAGTCGCGCGGGCTTCCGCCGAGCGAGGGATATTTCACGTCGCTCAGGAAGTAGTGAATGGCGTGGCCGAACTCGTGCCACAGCGTCGACCCGTCATCGAGGCTGATCAGCACCGGCTGGCCTGGCGCCGGCTTGGTGAAATTATTGTTGTTGGAGCCAAGCACGATATTGTCGCCGAGCAGGCGAGCGCGGCTGCGATAGGTCGTCGCCCAGGCGCCCGAGCGCTTGCCCGTCCGGGCGAAGGCGTCGAGGTAGAACAGGCCGATGACATCGCCGGTCTTGGCATTGGTCACCTCGAACGTGCGGACGTCGGGGTGGAAGACCGGGACCTTGCCGGTATTTTCGGTGAACTTCAGGTCGTAAAGCTGCTCGGCCGACCACATCATTCCCTTCACGAGATTGGACATCTCGAAATAGGGTTTGATCTCGTCCTGGCTGAGGTCGTACTTCGCCTTCCTCACCTTCTCCTGGTAGAAGCGATAATCCCACGGCTCGATCTCGTTGAGCCCGTCCTTCTTCGCGAACACCAGCTGGTCGGCGACCTCTTCCTTCACGCGGGCGACCGCTGCCGGCCAGACGCGCATCATCAGGTCCATCGCCTTCGCCGGCGTCTTGGCCATCGTGTCCTGCATCCGCCAGTCGGCGTGGGTCTTGTAGCCGAGCAGATGGGCACGGTCGGCGCGAAGCTTCACGATCTTCGCGACGGTCGCATTATTGTCGTTGGCGTCGCCATTGTCGCCGCGATTGGCGAAGGCGGTCCACACCTTCTGACGAAGGGCGCGGTTCGTACCGAAGCTCAGCACCGGCTCGACCGCCGAGCGCGTGTTGCGGATGGCGTAGCTGCCCGCCGGAAGCCCGGCTTCCTTGGCGGCCGCGGCGGCGGCGTCCTTCACGTCCTGCGGAACGCCGGCAAGCTCGGCCTCGGTCGCCTGGGTGAAGGTGCCTTCGTCGGCAAGCAGCTTCGAATTGAAGTCGGAGAAGGCCGACGCCAGCTGTTGGTTGTAGGCCGTGAGCTGCGCCTTCTGCGCCTCGTCCAGCTTCGCGCCACGGCGGACGAACCCTTCGTAGGTGCGCGTCAGCAGCCGCTTCTGCTTGGCGTCGAGGCCGAGGCTGTCGCGCCGCTCGTAAAGGCTCTCGATGCGCTTGAAGAGCGCGCCGTTGAGGTTGATCTTGTCATAGGCGGCGGAGAGCTTCGGCGACCATTCCTTGTCGAGCGCCTGGTAGGCCGGCGTGGACATATTGTCGGTCATCACGCCGAACACCGACAGGACGCGGTCGAGCCGCTCGCCCGACTTCTCCATCGCCTCGATCGTATTGGCGAAGGTCGGCGCTGCCTTGTTGGTCGCGATCGCGTCGATTTCGCCCAGCATCTCGTCGATGCCCGTCTGAAGCGCTTCGGGGAACAGCTCCGGCTTCACCTGGTCCCAGGGCGGAACGCCGTCGTAGGGCCCTTTCCAATCCTGGAGGAGGATGTTGTTCGAAACCGCGGCAGTGCTCGCGGCGGGTGTTTGCGCGGCGGCCGGGACGGCGGCCAGCATGGCGATGGCGGCGGCGCCGCCCAGAAGGATGGTTTTCAATGGATACTCCCCAGATCGAATTGGGGCCGTTCCTAGCCGCAGGCGGCTGAACTCACGGCAACCGTTTCGACAAGCGACGGTCAGGGTCGACGAAATTCAGTGCCCAGGAGCGCCAGCATCTTGACGTCAATGGCGCAGCCTTCCGCCCGCTTTTGCTCGACGAATGCCGCGATTTCGTCGCGCGGAATGAGGTGGACCTCAATCTCTTCATGCTCATTGCCGCCGCCCTCGCCGATCCGCTTGAGGCCATGAGCGCGGACCAGCGTGAAACCCTCCGCGACCATTCCGGGCGAGCTGAAAAATTCGCCGAGACGCTCGATGCGATCGGCAGTGAATCCGGTTTCTTCTTCCAGTTCCTTGATCGCCGTTTCCTCGATCGTCGCATCAGGGTGTTCGTCGCCGACCAGCCCCGCGGGAAGCTCCAGGCAATTCCGGTTACCGAGCGGAACGCGCTTCTGCTCGACCAGCACGACCTTGCCCTCATGCTCGGCGATGATCACCACCGCATGAACGCCGCCGCAGCGTTCGACAAATTCCCAGCGGCCGTCGCGGACGATGCGGATCCATTTGCCCGTCCATTCGACCGTGCGCTGGCTCATAGTTCGATCAGCTTGTCCGGGATTTCGTTGCTGTCCTCGCTCGACTTCGGGAAATGCTCCGCGAGCACGTCGCCGATCAAGCCAACTGCAGCGACGATTCCGTCGCCCGGCCGCCCTTGCTTCACGTCCTTGAGAAGCGCTGCCATGGCCTCGCCCCAGGTTTCCGGCGTCGTCACCGCCGTGATCGCCTCGTCGCCGACGATCTCGGCGCGATGCTCGGCCATCGACAGGTAGATGAGAATGCCCGTGCGGCCGATCGTCCGCCGCTCCGCTCCCGTCTTGAACAGCATGACCGCGCGCCGCCTGACCCGGCGGGTCTTGGTCGATCCGGGGGTCAGCAGCATCCTGAGCGGCCGCCATTTCAGGATGAACAGCACGGCGAGGAATTTCAGCAGCGCGAAGAAGAGCAGCAGCGTCAGCAATTGCCGCATCGACGGCTCGGCCGTCCAGCCCATCGCCCAAGTCCACCAAAGCTCCAGCTGGTGCGGCCAGATGGCGAAAAAGGCGAGCACGAGGAACAGCACCAACACGGCATAGTGCAGGCCGACGTCGTGATAGGCGTCGGACTGGTCGGCGGCGATCGCGATGATCTCGCCGTCGCTCTTCGCCTCGGCTGCCGCGATGGCGGTGCTCACCTTGGCATGATCGTCGGCGCTCAAACTCAGCATCACCATCCCCCCGATGCGCCGCCGCCGCCGAACGAGCCGCCGCCGCCGGAGAAGCCGCCAAAGCCTCCGCCTCCGCCGCCGCCCCATCCGCCGCCGCCGCCCCATCCTCCGCCGTGCCGCGACGCCCGGCTGATCTCGTTGAGGCCCCACAGCACGATCCAAGGATCGATTCCGCCACGCCGCCGCCGATAACGCCTCCCACCGGCCCTACTGGCGATCGAGCCGACGATGACGAAGAAAAGGACGACGATGAAGATGACGGGGATGAAGCCGGCGCCGCCTTCCTTCCGTCTGCTCTCCGACGCTCCGACTTCCTGCGCGCGTTTGGCCGCTTCGGCGGCCGGGAGCTGCATCATCGAGATGATCTGGTCGGAGCCGGCGACGATCCCGCCGCCCATGTCGCCCGCCTTGAAGCGCGGCAGGATCGCCTCGCGAATGATGACGCTCGACACGGCGTCGGTCAGGAAGACGCGCGCGCCATAACCGGTCTCGATCCTGACTTTCCGCTCATTGGGAGCGACCAGGAGGATGACCCCGTCGTCCTTCTCTTCCTGCCCGATCCCCCAGGCGCGGCCGAGGCGGTAGCCATAATCCTCGATCGTCCGCCCCTCGAGACTGTTGACGGTCGCGACCACGAACTGCCGGCCGGAGGCCTGCTCAAGCGCTTCGGATTTGGACGTGATGTCGACGACTTGCGCGGGCGTGAGAAGGTGCGCTTGGTCGACCACCCGCCCGGTGAGCTTGGGGAAGGTTTGGGCAGCCGCAGGAGTTGCGAGCAATAGCATCAGCGTCATTGCGAGCGCAGCGAAGCAATCCAGAAAACGCTTCTGGATCGCCACGTCGCTACGCTCCTCGCGATGACGATTGATGATGATCACCCCGCGGTGTTGAAGTCGACCGTGGGCGCTTCCTGCGCCCCGGCTGCCGCCTCGAACGGAACCTTGGGCTTGGCGCCGTAGAAGATCTTCGCGCCGATCGCGTCGGGGAAGGTGCGGATGCGGGTGTTATAGGCCTGCACCGCCTCGTTATAGTCGCGGCGGGAGACGAGGATCGAATTCTCCGTCCCCTCGATCTGCGACTGCAGCGCCAGGAAGTTCTGGTTGGACTTCAGGTCCGGATAGGCCTCCTGCAGCCGCTGCAGCGGGATGATCGCCTGGGTCAGGCGGTTCTGCGCATCGTTGAAGGCGCGGACCTTTTCGGGATCGTCGAGGTCGGCTGCGCTCAGCGTCACGCGGCCCGCGTTGGCGCGCGCCTCGGTGACCTCGGTCAGCACGTCGCGTTCCTGCTGAGCATAGCCCTTCACGGTCGCGACGAGGTTGGGAATAAGGTCGGAGCGGCGCTGATACTCGCTCTGCACATTGGCCCATTTGGCGTTGACGTTCTCCTCGGCCGTCGGGACCGAGTTGAGGCCGCA
>CBFGLY010000055.1:0-6953 GCA_965649725.1 uncultured Sphingomonas sp. | reverse complement strand
AGCAGCCAGCCCTCGTCGATCAGGATCGGCGCGCCGCAATTGCCGATCTGGATGAACTCCCAGGCATATTTGGGGGTCATGAGGAGCTTGCCCTCGTCCCAATGGGTCAAATCGTCGGAGGTCAGCAGGAACAGATTCTGCCCGTCCTGGCGCCCGACCATCATATATTTTCCGCCGATCTTGCGGGGGAAGAGGGCCATGCCCTTGTCGCGCGACGCGGTGCCGGACATCGGCACCAGGTCGATTTCGCGGAACGTCTCGGTACGAAGCAGCTGCGAGCAGATGCCACGGCCCGAATAGGCCGTATAGGTGCCGAAATATTCCTGGCTGCCGTCGTCGTGCGTGAAATGGGTGAGACGCAGATCCTCAAGCCCGTTGGCCTGTGCCGGGGTCACCGGGAAGATCACCATGCCCGACAGGTTGGTGTCCTCCTGACGGAAGACGGTGACCGGGCCGTCCTCATGAATGCCGTCGAGGTCGGGCGCGTCGGCGGCGGTGGCGAAGGGCGGCTCGGCCGCAAGCTCGAACGCTCCGTTGGAGCTCACCAGTCCCTCGCGGAAGGCGATCGAGCTGATGTGGCCCTCGCCCACCGCGCGCAGCGACATGAGGATTCGCACCGTCTGGCGATCGAGCCCGCTCTGGTCGGGGTGCGGAACGATGCTGGGGTTCATCAGCGCGGCGGCGCAATAGCTATATTCGTGGCAGAAATAGGCGCCGATCAATTGCTTGCGCTTGTCGCCGATGCCTTCGAGCGACAGCTTCAGCATCGCCGAGATCTGGTCGAATCGCTTCAGGAAAATCTTGCGGGTCTGCCAGTGCCGCCGCTCGAAATCCTGCATCACCGATTCGAGCTGCTGCCCGACTTCGCGATCGCCAAGGGAAAGCACCGCGTCGACCAGCCGCCGGGCGCGGCCGGGATTGGAGCGATTGCCCTGCCAGGCAAGGTGGAAGGGACGGACGACGACGCGTGAAGGGTCCGCCTTAAGCCGGAGCGGATGAAGCTGGGATTGAATCATGGACCTTGCTGGACAGCGCGAAAGACGCTGTTTCTGGGGCGATGCGGCCCGGCTGTCCAGTGCGTTTGGACGCCGCGAAGGCATTGCGCATGGTCAAGGCGGCCAGATGCAATGCCAGAATCGATTCGGCACCCTGGTTGCGGTTGATCCCCGTCGCCATCAGCCCGTCGAAGCAGCTTCCATCCTTCGTGTCCGCAAGCGGCACGCCCGCGTCATTGTCCCCGAAGAACCAGCCGAAGGCATGCCTCGCATGGGCGCGCCATTCGTCGTTGCCCGTGGCTCCGAAGGCCGCGGCGCAGGCATCGATTGTCGCCGCTGCCTCCACCGGCTGCTGGTCGAACGCCAGCGGCGGCGCATAGGCTCGGCCGAAGCCGTTGCTTCCGACCGGGCGGAACGTCCCGCGCGGGCCCGTCTGGCGCTTGATCAGCCAGCGCAGGCAGGAATCCCCGCGCTCGACCATCGCCTGGTCGCCCAGCGCCATTCCGGCGCGGATCAATGCCTCGGGCAGCCGGGCATTGTCGTAAGCCAGTTCGGGTTCGAACCAGTTCCAGTCGTGCCGGGACGATTCATCATGCAATTTCATCAACTGCCTGCCGGAAGTTTCCAGCAACCAGCGTCCGAGCGCATGGCCCGGATGGGCTTTTTGAACCGCGTAGCCGGCCAAAGCGGCGAAGGCGCGAGTCCGCGGCGAGTCCAGTTCGGCGATGGGGGGCGCGCTTTCTTCGAACAGCAGCTTCGCCCATTCGCGCATTGCCGGGTCGCCGGCATGAGCAGCGGTTACCCCCAGCGCCCACAACGTCCGGCCATTGCTGTCGTTCGATCCGACATCCTCCAGCCAGCGGCGATCGTAGCCCATGAAATTGCGGAATCGCCGCTGATCGGGGTTCCAGCCATGCTGCACGAAGGCGGCATAGGAAGAGGCCAGGCTTCGGGATTCTGCGTCCCCGCGAAGAACCGCCATCATCAGGGCGCGGGCATTGTCGTCGATGCAATAGCCATGGCTGCGGTCGGGGATCGAATGGACCGCGTGCTGGAGCATCCCCACTCCGTCGGTCATCCGCTTGACCGCATCGAGCGGGATCGGAAGCGGGCTCTGCGGCCGTTTGGGCGCGGCGGCCTGCGGGCGCTGCTTGCGCAGCGGTTCCAACGCCTGTTCCACGACTCGAGGCCACAGCATCGTCCGGCCGCGCTCATACGCCGCGCGCGAAATGGCGTCCCGATGACGCTCGTCGTCGAGAAGCTCGATACAGGCCTTCGCCAGCGCGTCGGAATCCCCGGGGGGAACGATCAGGCCATGATCGTCCGCCAATATCTCGCGGGCGTGGACATAGGGGGTCGCGATCACCGGTTTGCCGACCGCTACGGCATAGCTCAGCGTCCCCGACGTCACCTGGGCCATGTTGAGATAGGGCGTGACGTAGATGTCGCTCGCCTGGAGCATGTCGAGCAATTCTTCCTGCTCGACGAAGGAATCGATGAACTGGACATGCTCCTCGACGCCGAGCTCGGACGCGAGCGATGACAGCATTTCGCGATGCGCTTCTCCCTGGCTTCGAACCAGATTGGGATGCGTTGCTCCGACGACGACATAGAGCGCTTCGGGATGCGCTTTCACGATCTGGGGCATAGCCTCGATCATCGAGCGAATGCCCTTGTCGGGAGCGAGCAGCCCGAACGTCATCAGGACCTGGCGGCCCTGCCAGCCGAATTGCGGCTTGAGCTCGTCGGGCTCGCGCATCGGCCGGTCGGGAACGCCATGCGGGATGATCTGGATCCGGGCCGACGGAACCCCGTAACGCTCGGTTAGGATCCTCGCGCCGCGATTGGCCATGACGATGACCTCGTCGGCCCTGTCGAGGATGCGCTTGAGCACCACTCCTTCGGCCTCCGACGGCGAATCGAGCACGGTATGGAGGGTCACGATCAGCGGAATGTCGATATGGCTGATCAGCTCCAGGACGTGCGAACCGGCCTTGCCTCCGAAAATCCCATATTCATGCTGAAGCCAGACGGCCTCCGCGCCGCTGCTCATGATTTTCTGGGCGGCTTCGCAATAGCGGGTGTCGTCGTCTGCCGCGATCGGGATGACATTGTCGGGATATTCCACGCCTGACCCGTCATCCATCGCATAATGATCGAGCTGCATCGCGGGATAGCGACGGCGAAGCGCATCGCCGACATGGCTGGTGAAGGTCGCGATTCCGCATTTCCGGGGAAGGGCATTTCCAACAAGCGCCAAATGGCGAACGGGCGCGTCTCCCGAGGCGGCGCCGCCCAGATCCGATTCGTCGTTCAGGATGAAATCAATGTCGAACATACGCCTTTTTCTTCCAAGAACCGGGAAGTGAGAGCGCGCAGTGTACGCCCCCCGCGAGTCAACGAAGCTAATCTACACTAGTTTCATGGCATTTCGCACATGCACAAAAGTTTCGTCGCATCGCAGCATCGGATCGTCGAGCCTTTGGCATCCGCCGCCGCTTGGGCTAGGGCACGTCCCGAATGAGCGCGACCCTGGTCTCGAGCGACGGTTGGTACCCCGGCAGTTGGCGCAGCTTTCCCGCGCGGCAAATGCCGGCCTACGGCGACGAATTCACACTGCGATCCGTCGAGCAGCGCCTGTCGGGTGCGGCGCCGGTCGTGGACACGGCCAATGCCTGGCATCTTCGCTCCGCCATGGCAGAATTGGCGGGCGGGCGCGGGTTTCTACTGCAAGGCGGGGATTGCGCGGAGAGCTTCGACGATCCGGTCGCCGAGCAGGTCGACAGCATCGTCGGCCTGTTCGACAGGATGGCCGAGCGGCTGCTTCCTTCGCTCCAAGGACCCCTGATCGAGGTGGCGCGCATCGCCGGCCAGTTCGCGAAGCCGCGAAGCGCCCTGACCGAAAGCCATGACGGCCTCACCCTGCCGGCCTATCGGGGCGACATCGTCAACGGGATGGGGTTCCATTGCTCCTCCCGCGAGCCCGATCCCCAGCGAATGATCCGCGCGCATATGCAGTCGGTCGGGACCGCCGCCAGCCTGGCGGCCGCGCGCGACGGCGGATTGCCTATCTATACCAGCCATGAAGCGCTCCTCCTTCCCTACGAAGAGGCACTGACCCGGCGGGACGGGAATGGCCGCTGGTGGGCCACGTCAGGCCATATGCTTTGGCTCGGCGATCGGACGAGGCAATTGGACGGCGCGCATGTCGAATTTCTTCGCGGCATCGAAAATGTCGTCGGCGTGAAGTGCGGACCGACAATGGACGCGGACGAGCTGCTTCGCCTGGTGGAACGGCTGGATCCCTCGAACCGGGCAGGCAAGCTCGTGTTGATCGGCCGGTTCGGAGCGCGGCGCATCGGCGAGGCGCTTGCTCCCTTGATGCGCGCGGCGAAGCGCGAAGGGCGCCAGCTCGTGTGGATCATCGATCCGATGCACGGCAACACGTCGATCAGCGGAAAGCGGAAGGTTCGGCGGATTCCCGACATCCTCGCCGAGGTCGACGCCTTCTTCGCCATTGCCCGGGCGGAACGCGTCCACGAGGGAGGAATTCATCTGGAGATGAGCGGCCGCGACGTGACGGAATGCCTCGGCGGGCGCGGGCCGGCGTCGATCGACGAGCTGGAGAAGAATTGGCAGACCGCGTGCGATCCGCGGTTGAACCGCGCCCAGGCGATCGACCTTGCCGCTCATGTCGCGGACCTGCTTGCTTGAAACTGGTCGCTTCGCGGGGAGGGGCACTGTGCGGACAGGCCGACGTCCCCGGCGACAAAAGCTGTTCCCACCGAGCGTTGATCCTCGCTGCGATGGCGCAGGGGGAAAGCCGAATCGAAGGCCTGTTGAAAAGCGACGATGTGCTGGCGACCGCCCGGGCGGTCGAAGCGTTGGGAGCGACGGTCGAATGGGCGGATGCCAGCTGCATTGTCACTGGACGCCCTTGGACCAGCCCGGCGGCCCCGATCGAATGCGGCAACAGCGGGACCACCGCGCGCCTGTTGATGGGCGCGGTCGCAGGGATGCCGCGCGTCCGCGCCAGCTTCGCCGGCGATGCTTCCCTGTCCGCCAGGCCGATGGGCCGGGTTCGCGCGCCACTGGAACGGATGGGTGCCGGGTTCGAGGGAGGCGACCGCTTGCCGGTCACGGTTTGCGGAGCGCAGCTTGGCGGGATCGAGCATCGCAACCTCCCCGCTTCGGCCCAGGTCAAGTCCGCCATCCTGCTTGCGGGCCTCGGATGCAGCTCCCCGGTTACGGTGGTGGAGCCCATCCCGAGCCGCGATCACAGCGAGATCATGCTCGCCCAGTTCGGCTGTCCCGTTGCGGTCGACGATAGGAGCGACGGATGGCGGATTTCGCTGGGCTCGCAGCGAAGCCTGTCGCCGTGCCGGCTGGGGATCGGCGCGGACCCGTCATCCGCCGCATTCCCGCTGGTGGCCGCCGCGCTTCTGCCCGGCTCCGACGTGATTGCGCGCGGCGTGATCGTCAATCCGTTGCGCACCGGTCTCTACGAAACGATGGAAGGGATGGGCGCAGAGATCATATTGTCGAACGAGCGCCTCCAGTCCGGAGAGATTGTCGCCGACATGCGCATGCGCCATTCCGGGCTGGGTCCATGCCACGTCCGCAAAGAGCAGGTCGCGGCGATGATCGACGAAATTCCGGCGCTCGCGGTGGCTTGCGCCTTTGCGGACGGCGAAAGCCTGATCGAGGGTCTCGAGGAACTGCGCGTCAAGGAAAGCGATCGGCTGGGCGCTATAGTGGCCGGACTCACGGCGTGCGGCGTGGCAGTCGCTGCCGATGGGGATTCGCTCCGAATTTTCGGGCGCGGCGAGGTTCGCGGCGGCGCCAGCATTGCAACGCTCGGCGACCATCGCATCGCCATGGCCTTCCTGACGTTGGGACTGGCATCGCGGCAACCGGTCGAGGTTGACGACGCCGAAATGATCGCCACCAGCTTTCCGGGGTTCGTCGAGGTCATGCGGTCGCTGGGAGCGGATATCCAATGAGCATCAACAGCTTTGGCCATCTCTTCCGGTTGACGACCTGGGGCGAGAGCCACGGCCCGGCGATCGGCTGCGTCGTGGACGGTTGTCCGCCGGGACTTGAGCTGGACGAGGCGTGGGTCCAGAAGTTTCTCGACCTTCGCCGGCCCGGTACGTCCAGGAATGTTTCGCCCAGGCAGGAGCCGGACCGGGTGAGGCTGCTCTCCGGCGTCTACGAAGGGCGAACGACGGGAACGCCGATCGCGATGATGATCGACAATGTCGACGCCCGCAGCGCCGATTATCCGAAGGACGCGCCGCATCGGCCCGGCCATGCCGACTTCGCCTATGACTCGAAATATGGCTTCCGCGACCCGCGCGGCGGCGGCCGCGCCTCGGCTCGGGAAACGGCGATGCGCGTGGCAGGCGGCGCGGTTGCCCGGCTCGTCATCCCCGAAGTCGAGATCCGCGCTTGCGTCGTGGAGATTGGCGGAGAGCGGGACGAGAGCAATTGGGACAGGATGCTGGATGAAGCGCGGGCCGGACAAGACAGCCTGGGCGCGGTCATCGAATGCGTCGCGGCTGGAGCTCCCGCGGGCTGGGGCGCACCGGTCTACGCCAAGCTTGATGCCGAGCTGGCATCGGCCTGCATGGGCATCAACGCGGTCAAGGGCGTCGAGATCGGCGAAGGCTTCGCCGCCGGCCGTGCAAGGGGAAGCGCCAGCGCCGAGGCCAAGCGGTCGAGCGGCATCGACGGCGGAATTTCGACCGGCCAACCCATCGTGGTGCGCGTCGCCTTCAAGCCGACGTCGAGCATCGGCATCGGGGGCCGCCACGATCCGTGCGTCGGCATTCGCGGAGCGCCGGTGGTCGAGGCGATGGTGGCGCTGGTGCTGGCCGACCACAAGCTGCTTCATCGCGGACAATGCGGAGGGTGACATGATCTGGATGGCGTTGATGATGGCGGTCGCGGAGCCTA
>CBFGLY010000054.1:0-7048 GCA_965649725.1 uncultured Sphingomonas sp. | reverse complement strand
CAGTCCCACGCCGGGAAGGTCAGCACCTCGACCTCCGGAGCGAATACCGGAACCGTATCCGCGAGTGCCCGCATCGCGGCCTCGTCGGAGGCGATGATGATGGCCCGTCCGCCCTTGCCGGTGCCGTTCGCGGCGCGCGCCAGGTCTGCCGCAAGCCACGGCATGAAACCCGCCGGCACGCCTGCCAGGGTCAGCGGCCTGTCGGCACGCAGGATCCGGGTCAGCGGCTCGCTCATTTGGAGACCCGGATGAAATCAAGTTTCTGGAAGGCTTCCATCATTGGACCCTGATAGCGCTCCGGCACTTCCTGCGTTCCAATGCCCCAGGCCATGATGTCGACGTCGGTTTCGGTCAGCAGGGCGGCGAATAGCGCACGCTCATGCGCTCCCCAGGCGGCGTGATGAGCGTCGAAGAAGCCGCCGATCATCATGTCCGCCTCGCGGGTGCCGCGATGCCAGGCGCGGTATCTCAAGGCCCGCAGAACGTCGTCCATTCAACTGCTTTCCAGACGCAAAAAGCCCGCTCGGCGAAAATCGCCGCGGGTCGTGTGCGGCCCATGTAGGCAGCGGAGCCCCGTGACGCTAGGGTCGGGTTCAATGCGGCCCGACATTCTCAATCCGCTGTTTGCCGAGGTCGAGACGCTGAAGGGCGTGGGGCCGAACATCGCCAAGGCGCTGGCCAGGCTTGGGCTGACCCGGGCGATCGACCTTGCCTATCATCTGCCGACCGGGACGATCGACCGGGTGCGAGCGCCCGCCGCGAGCCAGGCGCTGCTCGGGCGGATCGCGGTCCTGGACGTCACTCCGGTGGAGGTCAGGGCAGGGTCGGGCCGGGCGCCGCTGCGCATCTTCGCTCGCGACGGCGATGACAATACGCTGACCCTCACCTTCTTCAACAATCCCGCCTGGGCGAAGAAGCAGCTTCCGATCGGGGAGAAGCGCACGGTCGTCGGAAAGCTCGATGCCTGGGGGCAGGAGTGGCAGATCGTCCACCCCGAGGTGCTGGAGCCTGCCAAGGCGGGCGAGGTCGCGCTTCGCGAGCCGGTTTACGGCCTGACCGAAGGCATTTCCAACAAGCGGATGCGGGAATTGGCGCTGAGCGGGCTGGAACGCGCGCCCGACCTTGCGGAATGGGTCGAGCCGTCGCTGCTGGCGCGGGAGCATTGGCCCGCATGGCGCGCGTCTCTGGCCGAGGCTCATTCTCACCCGATGGAAACAGTCACCCGCAAGCGACTGGCCTATGACGAGATTTTTGCCAATCAACTCGCCCTGATGTTGTTGCGTCAGGTCGCCCGCCGAAAGAAGGGCGTTCCGCTTCAAGGCGACGGCAGGCTGACGGCAAAGCTGCAGCTTCCCTATCGCCTGACCGGCGCCCAGCAACGCGTGATCGACGAAATTCGCGGGGACATGGCCCAGGACAAGCCGATGCTCCGCCTGCTCCAGGGCGACGTCGGCTCCGGCAAGACGCTGGTCGCTTTGCTGGCGATGCTGGAGGCGGTCGAGGCGGGTGCGCAGGCGGCAATGCTGGCCCCGACCGAAATCCTTGCTCGCCAGCACTTCGCTACGTTGCAGCGGCAGTGCCAATCGATCGGCGTCGAGGTCGCGATCCTGACCGGCCGGGAAAAGGGCCGGGCGCGGGAATCGGTGCTGATGGGCCTTGCCGATGGCAGCATCGACATATTGGTCGGCACCCATGCCATCTTCCAGCAGCATGTGGCCTATAAGCGGCTCGGCCTGATCGTCATCGACGAGCAGCATCGGTTCGGCGTGTCGCAACGGCTGCTGCTGTCGGAAAAGGCCGAACGGCCACCTCATTTGCTGGCGATGACCGCGACGCCAATCCCGCGCACCCTGACTCTGACCCATTACGGCGAGATGGACGTGAGCAAGATCGACGAAATGCCGCCGGGGCGGACTCCGGTGGAAACGCTGGTGGTCAGCGATTCCAAGCTGGCCGACGTCGTCGATGGCCTCGGTCGGCACCTGGCAGCGGGCGGGCAGGCCTATTGGGTTTGTCCCCTGGTCGAGGAAAGCGAGGCGGTCGATGCCGCCGCTGCCGAAGAACGCGCCGCTGTCCTCAGGCAACGGTTCGGTGCGGACCGTGTCGGCCTGGTTCATGGACGCATGAAGGGGCCGGAGAAGGATGCCGTCATGACGTCATTCGCGTCGGGCGAGCTTGGCGTTCTCGTCGCGACCACGGTGATCGAGGTGGGGGTCGACGTGCCCAATGCGACGCTGATCATCGTCGAAGGCGCCGAACGGTTCGGCTTGGCGCAACTCCATCAGCTTCGCGGGCGCGTAGGACGGGGCGGTGGTTCGAGCCGATGCATCCTGCTCCGCGGCCAGAATCTGAGCGAAACGGGCAGGGCGCGCCTCTCGCTGATGCGAGAGACCAACGACGGATTCCGGATCGCGGAAGAAGATCTGAAATTGCGCGGGCCCGGAGAAATCCTCGGTACCCGTCAGTCCGGCGAGCAGGCATTTCGAGTTGCTACGCCGGAAGATGCGGCCGAGCTGGCGCCGATCGCGCACGGGGATGCCCGGCTCCTGCTGGACAGAGACGGGGGTCTCGCCAGCGAACGAGGCCAGGCCGCGCGGCTCTGCCTTTATTTGTTCGAACGGGATGCCGCCGTCGGGCTGCTCAGGAGCGGCTAGGGGACGAAAGCGTTGTCGAGGCATGGAAGCCATAGCCAAGCGACAAATTTCGGCGCCGCCGGACCAGGTTGCGGCCGTGATGTTCGATCCGCGGCTCGACCCGCAATGGATCGGCGGGGCGAAGTCGGTCGATCCGCCCGCGGGCGACCCGGTTGCTAAGGGTGCGCGCACGACGCGCCACGGCGGCTTCCTCGGCCGAAAATTTTCCTGGACCACCGAGGTGGTCGATCATCAACCGAACCGCAGGCTGGCGATGCGGTTTGTGGCCGGGCCTATGACGGGGGGAGGGGTGATATATTCAATCGAACCCGAGGAAGGCGGTTCGCTCGTTTCCATCCGCAACACCGGACCGGGGCCGCAGCTGATGGCCTGGTTTGTCAGGCGATCCGTGGAGAAGGACCTCGCCCGCCTGGCGAAGCTGGTTGAGCGGTCCTAACCGACCAGCAGCCCGTGCCTTTTCTTGCCGAGGCTCAGCTTCAGCGGCTCGTCCCCGATATCGACCATTAGCTGCGGGTCGCTGACGGTTTCGCCATTCAGCCTGACCGCGCCTTCGCCGATCTTGCGCCTCGCCTCTCCGTTGGAGGCGGCAAAGCCCAAGGCGGTGAGAGCGTGGACAATGCCGATGCTGCCCCCGGGAACGCTCAAGGTGGGCAGGTCCCCGCCGGATGCGCCTTCCTCGAAGGTCCGGCGAGCGGTTTCGGCCGCGGCTTTCGCGGCTTCCTGTCCGTGAATGAGCGCGGTTGCTTCATTCGCAAGGGCAATCTTCGCGTCGTTGATCGCCTGGCCTTCGAGCCGTCCAAGCTCGTCGATCCTGTCGAGCGGCAGGTCGGTGAATAGCTTCAGGAACTTCACCACATCGGCATCGGCGGTGTTCCGCCAGAATTGCCAATAATCATAGGCCGGAAGCTGCTCGGCATTCAGCCAGACCGCGCCGCTCGCCGTCTTGCCCATTTTCGCTCCGTCCGCGGTCGTGACGAGGGGAGTTGTGACCCCGAACGCCTCGGTCCCGTCCATCCGGCGCGTAAGCTCGATGCCGTTGACGATATTGCCCCACTGGTCGGACCCGCCCATCTGCAGCCGGCAGCCGGCCCGCCGCGAAAGCTCGCGGAAGTCATAGGCCTGGAGGATCATGTAGTTGAACTCGAGGAAGGTCAGCGGCTGCTCCCGGTCGAGCCG
Organism: uncultured Sphingomonas sp.; assembly: GCA_965649725.1. Classification (GTDB taxonomy): domain Bacteria; phylum Pseudomonadota; class Alphaproteobacteria; order Sphingomonadales; family Sphingomonadaceae; genus Sphingomicrobium. The sequence continues at coordinate 3,218 of CBFGLY010000054.1, read as the reverse complement.
CAACTTGACCGAATCGAACGTCAGCATCCGGTTGATGGTAAAATGCGGGCCGACGGTGCGCAGCAGGTCGATGTAGCCCAGCTTCGACAGCCATTCGTCGTTATTGACGAGCACCGCGTCTGTCGGCCCGTCACCGAAGGTCAGGACCGCTTCGAACACCTTGCGGATCGAGGCGATATTGGCGGCGATCGCCTCTTCGCTCAGCAGCTTGCGGCTTTCGTCCTTGCCCGACGGATCGCCGACCTTGGTGGTTCCGCCGCCCATCAGCACGATCGGCTTGTGACCCGCCTGCTGCATGCGGCGCAGCATCATGATCGACACGAGATTGCCGACGTGAAGCGACGGCGCCGTGGCGTCGAACCCGACGTAGCCGGTGACGATTTCCTTGGACGCAAGCGCATCCAGCGCCGCGGCGTCGGTCGCCTGGTGGATGTAGCCCCGCTCGTCGAGCAGGCGGAGAAGGGAGGATTGGAACGCCATGGCGCTTCGCTTAGCCGCCTTGACGCACTCCGTCACCTGCCCTGGTTTCCATCCGTGCCGCAGGCGCTAGGAAGGGGGCCATGCTGGAACGCCGCCCGCTTCTGCTTCACCCGGATTGCCGCTGCGATGCGGTCGAATCCATCGAAGTCACGGTCGAACGTCGAAAGCCCCGGTTCATCTCGCTGCGGTTCGACCTGAAAGGGAATCTGCGGCACATCCTGTTTCCCTGGATCACCAACAAGGCCCTTCGGCAAAACGATCTGTGGCGCACCACATGCTTCGAAGCCTTCCTCCAGGCCGAGGGCATGACCGAATATCTCGAATATAATTTCTCTCCGAGAGCCTATTGGGCCGCCTACCGCTTCGAGGATTACCGCGACGGCATGCAGGATGCGCGCGATGCCCGGCCTCCCCATGTCGGCGTATTGATGAGGGAAGACGAGAAGGCTGCATATCTGACAGCCGAACTCGACCTGTCGCGCATGGCCTGGCTGCCGGCGGATGTCGCTTGGCGGATGGGTCTGTCGGCGGTGATCGAGGAGCGGAACGGCCGCAAGTCCTACTGGGCCTTGCGTCACCCGCCCGGCCAGCCCGATTTTCATCATGCCGATTGCTTTGACTTCGAACTTGCCCCAGCGAGGCGCGCATGAAATTCGGCATCGAACGGCTGCTCGCCGACCCTGAACTGCGCCGTCCCCTGGAAGGCAAGCGTATCGCCCTGGTCGCGCATCCGGCGTCCGTCACCCACGACCTGACGCACAGCCTCGACGCGCTGGCGGCGACGGGGCTGCGCATCACCGCTGCCTTCGGCCCGCAGCACGGGCTTCGAGGCGACAAGCAGGACAATATGATGGAGAGCCCGGATTTCATCGATCCGGTCCACGAAATCCCGGTGTTCAGTCTCTACGGCGAGGTCCGCCGCCCGACCGGCCAGTCGATGTCGACGTTCGATGTCGTGCTGATCGATCTTCAGGACCTCGGTTGCCGGATCTACACCTTCATCACCACGCTGCTCTACATGCTGGAGGCCGCGGCGAAGCATGGCAAAGCCGTCTGGGTGCTCGACCGGCCCAATCCCGCGGGACGCCCGATCGAGGGTCTGACGCTCCGCGAGGGCTGGGAAAGTTTCGTCGGCGCCGGGCCGATCCCGATGCGGCACGGCCTGACGCTGGGCGAACTCGGCCGCTGGTTCGTCGATCATTTCAAGCTCGACGTCGACTATCGCGTGATCGAGATGGAGGGCTACCGGCCCGACGAAGGGCCCGGCTTCGGCTGGCCCACGGACCGCATCTGGGTAAACCCGTCGCCCAACGCGCCCAATCTCAACATGGCGCGCTGCTATGCCGGAACCGTGATGTTGGAGGGAGCGACGCTCAGCGAGGGCAGGGGGACGACCCGCCCGCTGGAGCTGTTCGGATCGCCCGACATCGACGCCCGGGCCGTCATCGAGATCATGCGCGAAACCGCGCCGCAGTGGCTCGAAGGCTGCATCCTCCGCGACATCTGGTTCGAGCCGACCTTCCACAAGCATGTCCACCAGCTATGCAGCGGCGTGCATATTCATGCGGAAGGCGAGGCCTACCGCCACGATGCCTTCAAGCCGTGGCGGCTCCAGGCGCTGGCCTTCAAGGCGATCCGCAAGCTCTTCCCGGACTACTCGCTGTGGCGCGGCGAAGACTTCGCCTACGAATATACCAAGGACATGCTGGCGATCGACGTCATCAACGGTTCGCCGCTGCTCCGCGAATGGGTCGATGACGACGGGTCGGAGCCGGACGACTTGGACGCCATCACGATTCCGGATGAGCAAGCCTGGGCCGAAGAACGCCGGCCTTACCTCATCTATTAGCGCTTCCGGCTAAGCTCGCGCATCGCATCCTCCAGCCCATCGAGCGTCAGCGGATACATTCGCTCGTTCATCAACTGCTTCAGGATCGCGGTTGACGCGCTGTGGCCCCAATATTGCTCCGGTGTCGGGTTGATCCAGGCGGCGCTGGGGTAGGTGTCGGTCAACCGCTTGATCCAGACCGCGCCGGCTTCCTCGTTGAAATGCTCGATCGAGCCGCCGGCGTGGGTGATCTCGTAAGGGCTCATCGCGGCATCGCCGACGATCACCAGCTTATGGTCGCGGCCGAACTTGTGGAGGATGTCGTGGGTCGGTGTCCGCTCGACGTGGCGCCGGCGATTGTCCTTCCACACGCCCTCGTAAATGCAGTTGTGGAAGTAGAAATGCTCGAGATGCTTGAACTCGGAACGGCAGGCCGAGAACAGCTCCTCCGCCACCTTCACATGCCCGTCCATCGATCCGCCAATGTCGAGGAACAGCAATAGCTTCACCGCATTGTGCCGCTCGGGCCGCATATGGACGTCGAGCCAGCCTTGCCGCGCCGTGCCGTCGATCGTGCCGTCGAGGTCCAGCTCTTCGGCCGCGCCTTCACGGGCGAAGCGGCGTAGCCGGCGCAACGCAACCTTGATGTTGCGCGTGCCGAGCTCCTTGTCGCCGTCGAGGTCGCGGAACTCGCGCTTCTCCCACACCTTTATCGCCCGGCCATGCCGTCCCGGGCCGCCGATCCGAACGCCTTCCGGGTTGTAACCTCCGTGGCCGAAGGGCGAGGTGCCGCCGGTGCCGATCCACTTGTTGCCGCCTTGGTGCCGGCCTTCCTGCTCGGCGAGGCGTTCCTTGAGCGCCTCCATGATCTCGTCCCATGAGCCGAGCGACTTGATCGCCTCCATCTGCT
>CBFGLY010000053.1:0-7104 GCA_965649725.1 uncultured Sphingomonas sp. | reverse complement strand
TCACCATGTTCCTGGCGCGGGCGAGGGCGAACGGCGAGAGGCCCTTCCTCTGGAGCAAGAGCGACGGCGCCTGGGCCCCGATCAGCTATGCGGAAGCCGCGCGCCAGGTCGCCGCGCTGGCGGAAAGCCTCAAACGTCTCGGCCTGAAACCCGGCGACCGCGTCATGCTGGTCAGCGAAAACCGTCCCGAATGGCTGATTGCCGACCTGGGCATCATGGCGGCGGGCTGCGTGACCGTTCCGACCTACACCACCAACACGACGCGCGATCACCAGCACATCCTCGCCAATAGCGGGGCGAGCGCTGTGATCGTCTCCACGCAGAAGCTTGGCAGAGCGCTGCTGCCGGCGGTGCTTTTCTCATCGGACTGCAAGCATGTCGTCTCGATCGACGACATCATCGCCGGCCAGTCGCCCGAGATGGCGCAATTCCACCAATGGGCCGAACTGGTGTCCGGAGCGCCCGATATCGCCGCGCTGGAACAGCGCATGGCGGACGTCGGCCGCGACGGCCTCGCTTGCCTCATCTATACCAGCGGCACCGGCGGAGCGCCGCGCGGCGTGATGCAGCATCACGGCATGATCCTTCACAATGTCGAAGGCTGCATCGACATCATCTCGACCGATTTCGGCTGGGACGACGAGGTGTTCCTTTCCTTCCTGCCGGCAAGTCACGCCTATGAGCATAGCGGCGGCCAGCATTTCCCGATCGCGCTCGGTGGGCAGATTTATTACGCCGAGAGCCTGGAAAAGCTCGCGGCCAATATCGAGGAGGTGAGGCCGACGATCATGGTCGTCGTTCCGCGCCTGTTCGAGATGCTCCGCGCGAAGATCATGAAGCAGGTCGAAAAGGATGGCGGCTTGCCGGCCTACCTCATGAACCGCGCCCTATCGATCGAGGCCAGGCGCAACCTGAAACAGTCGAGGCCGTGGGACCTCCCCATGGATGGCCTCTTGTCCCTCACTCTCCGCAAGAAGGTCCGGCGCAAGTTCGGTGGCCGGATGAAGGCGATGGTGTCGGGCGGGGCTCCGCTGAACCCCGATGTCGGCCTGTTCTTCCAGGCGATGGGCCTGCCGATGCTTCAGGGTTACGGACAGACCGAAGCGGGACCGGTGATCAGCTGTAACCGGCCCAAGGCGGGCATCCGGATGGACACCGTCGGACCGCCGTTGATGAATACCGAAGTGCGGATCGCGGACGATGGCGAAATCATGGTCCGCGGCGAGCTGGTGATGCGCGGATATTGGCGCAACGACGAGGAATCGGCGCGCGTTCTGCAGAATGGTTGGCTGGCCACCGGCGACGTCGGCCATCTCGACGACAATGGCCGGATCGTCATTACCGACCGCAAGAAGGACCTGATCGTCAACGACAAGGGCGACAATGTCGCGCCCCAGCGGGTCGAGGGAATGCTCACGCTGCAGCCCGAGATATTGCAGGCGATGGTCTATGGCGACCGAAGGCCGCACCTCGTCGCCTTGCTGGTACCCGACCCCGAGGAAATGAGGCGCTACAAGGACGATCCCGACGCCATTCAAAAGGCGCTGTCGAAGGCAGTGGACCGCGTCAACGCGGAGCTTTCGGTGATCGAGAAGGTGCGCCGATTCATCCTCGCGGACGAGTCCTTCTCGGTCGAGAATGAGCAGCTCACCCCGTCGATGAAGATCCGCCGCCACGTCATCGGCCAGGCCTATGGCGAGCGGCTCGACGCGCTCTACAAGCGATAGGGACTAGCGCTTGGTGTAGGGGACGAACGGCCCGAACACGCAGGCGCCGCCGCCGATGCCGGTCCTGAGGTCGACCAGCTGGTAGATGTCGCCCGAGCACAGCCGGTTCGTGCCGCGAAGGCGCGCGACCAGCGTGTAGCCGCCATTGCCGATTCCCCGGCAACCGCCGCGGGGGTGCTGGACATAAACGGTTTGCCCGTCCCGGTAGAGGATCGTCCAGTCGTCGATTACTCGCTGATGAGCTGCCCGATAGCTCGGCAGGCAATCGACCGGCGGGCCCTGCGTCCGTCCTGCTACCGCGGCGGCAAGCTCCTGGGCGGCCCTGGCGGAGGGTTGCGGCTGGGCGAAGGATGTCGAGCAGGACGCTACCGCCACGGAACCGGCGAGGATCAGGGCGGTGGAGAAAAGAAGGCGCATCGAGGCTCTCCTTGCAATCGCTTCGTCATGGAAACGCTTGGCCGGCCTCTTCGGGCTAACGGAAATTGTCCTTGGCCTGGCGAAGCTCGGCGAAATGATCCGTGTCGCGGGCCAGCAGGAAGGGATTGGTGGCGCGCTCCGCCTCGACGGTCGTCGGCACGGTCATCTCGCCCGCTGCCCTCGCCGTCTCTACCGCCTTCAGCCGATCGGCAATCGCGCCTTCCCCAGGAAAGGCGTGGGCGGCGAAACGCGCGTTGGAGAGCGTATATTCGTGGGCGCAATAGATCCGGGTTTCGTCAGGCAGTTCGGCCAGCCGTCGCAGCGAGCGATGCATCTGCTCGGCCGTTCCCTCGAACAGCCGCCCGCAGCCCATGGCGAACAGCGTATCGCCGACAAACGCAACACCGTCGTCCCGGAAGATATAGGCGATATGGCCGAGCGTGTGACCCGGCACTTCCCAGACTTCGGCCGAATGGCTCCCGATGGAGATCCGGTCGCCTTCCTTCAACGCATGGTCGAGCCCGGGGACGCGCCCATTTTCCCCTTCCGGACCCCAGATTTGCGCGCCGGTGGCTTCCTTGACGGCCAGGTTTCCGCCGGTGTGGTCCGGGTGCCAGTGCGTGTTGAGGATTTTCGTGATCCGCCAACCGCGCCGGTCGGCCTCCGCGAGCACCGGGGCTGGGTCGCCGGGATCGACGACCGCCGTCTCGCCGCTGGCCTGGTCGTGGACGAGCCAGAGGTAGTTGTCGGCGAAGGCCGGTACGGCGACGATCTCCAGCCCGGACATCACCAGCTTCCCACGTTGGGCATCGATGCCCAGGGCTCGGCGGATGGCAGGCGATCGCCTTTCTGAAGCAGCTCGACCGAAATCCCGTCCGGACTTTTGACGAACGCCATATGGCCGTCGCGCGGCGGGCGGTTGATCGTGACCCCATTCGATTCCAGCCGGCTGCAAGTTTCGTAGATATCGTCGACCGCGAAAGCGAGATGGCCGAAATTGCGGCCGCCGTCATATCCGGCTTCGTCCCAATTGTGGGTCAGCTCCACTTCCGCATCGTCGCCGGGCACGCCCAGGAAGATCAGTGTAAACTTGCCTTCCGGGACTTTCCTGCGACGCCTCTCCTCCAGGCCGAGCAACTCGAAGAAGCGGATCGTCGCTTCCGGATCGGACACTCGAAGCATGGCGTGGAGGAATTGCATATCGGCCTCGCTATTGGTCTTTCGGTCCCTCGCCATCGCCGTCGGGCCGAGCCGCGACCTGATTGGTGACCATCAGCGGCGCCGGCTTGAGCGCAAGCGCTTCGCGGGCAGCCCTGCCTGACGGACCGTTGGGATCGGCCGCCGCTGCACGCCCCCAATATTCGCGCGCCTTGGCGTCGTCGCCCGCCGCTTCGAACACATGCCCGGCCTCGAACAACACCTCCGGCGAGTCGGGGACCATCGCCAGCGCGCGGTTGATCGACGATTTCGCGGTCGGGATATCCTCTTCGCGGATCGCGAGGGCCGCGGAAAAATACCAGAGGAACGGATCTTCGGAGATCGTCCTGGCCGCCTCGGTCACCTTGGACCGAGCGGTCTTGAGGTCGCCCTGAGCCTCGGCGGCCCTGGCCCGGTCGAGCAGCGCGAGCCCATGCTGGTCGGCAAGCAGCCCCTTGCCGGCCAGCGCCTTGTCGAGCGCCAGCGCGGCCTTGCCCGGCTGTCCCGCGGCGATCCACATATTGCCGGCGGCAGCCAGCGCGCGGTCTCGCGCGGGATCGTCCGCCGCCGCAAGGTCGGCCGCGCCTTCGAACGCTGTCGCCGCCTCGGCGAACCGGCCGGCCTTGCTCGCCTCGAGCGCCCGGCATTGCTGCGCTTGCTGGGTCAGGACCGAAGGGCATGTCGGCGCAGCGGGCGCAGCCGCGGCAAGGGCAACGGCAAGAATCGGGATCATAGGACGATGCGCTCCACGAGGCCGGCAAGCTCGACCAGGATCGCGTGGATCTCGTGCGGCTCGCTCAGGCGGTGTCCGGCTCCTTTGACGAGGCGCAACTGGACATCGGATGAACGAAGGTCGGCGAGCAGCTTGATCGGGACGCCCATCGGCACCTCCTCGTCGAGCTCGCCGTGGACCAGCCGGACCGGAATCGTGAGGTCGATCGGGCTGTAGAGCAGCCGATGCGCCTCTCCCGACGCTGCAAAGCCGAGATAGGTGATGGACGGTTCGGGACCATAGGGGTTGGGCCGTTCGAGCTTGCCGTCGAGATTGAGCGTCTCCTTCTCCTCGGCGGTGAAGCCCCAGTCGGTGAAATCCGGAGCGGCAGCGATTCCCAGCAAGGCCTTGACCCGGTCCTTGCGATTCAGCGCGGCGTGAAGCGCGAGCCAGCCGCCCATCGACGATCCCGCGACGATCAGCGGACCCTCGGTCAGCATGTCGATCGCCGACAGGACTTCCTCGAGCCAGCGGGTGAGGGTTCCATCGGCAAATTCGCCCCCGCTGGACCCGGTGCCCGAATAATCCATCCGAAGGCAGCCGAGCCCGCGAGTCGCGCAGAAAGCATCGATGCTTTCGGCCTTCGTCCCTTCCATGTCCGACGCATAGCCTGGCAGGAACAGGACGGTCGGCGCGCCGGCCTTCGGCGCTCGATATCGATAGGCGATCCGGCGGCCGTCGCCCGGATCGAAATAGGCAAGCTCGACCAGCTTGATCTCGGAAGATTGCATGGCGGGCTCTTTGGGGAAAAGCGGCCGCCGCGACAAGCCTGCGTCATCGGCTTTCGCCTGCAACAGCGGTTGAGGCACGCCGCGGTCCCCGCTAGAGGCTCGTCCCATGTCCGAGATGCTCAAGATCAGCCTGCCCGACGGATCCTCGCGCGAAATGCCGCGGGGGTCGACGCCGGCCGACGTCGCGGCGGCGATCGGGCCGGGGCTTGCGAAGGCGGCGCTTGCGGCTCGGGTCGACGGCGAGCTTCGCGATCTCAACCGGCCGTTCGAGGGCGACAGCAGCGTCGCGCTCGTGACATCCAAGGATGAGAAGGACGCGTTGGAGCTGGTCCGGCACGACTTCGCCCATGTCCTCGCCGAAGCAGTCCAGAAACTTTATCCCGGAACGCAGATCACCTTCGGCCCGGCCACCGACGACGGCTTCTACTACGACTTCGCCCCGACGGCGGAACGCGGCCCCTTCACCGAGGAAGACCTGCCCGCGATCGAGGAAGAGATGCGGCGCATCATCGCCGCCGACGAGCCCCTGATCCGCGAAGTATGGACTCGCGCCGATGTCCGCGACTTCTTCGACAAGAGCGGCGAGGCATTCAAGGCCGAGTGGGTGATGGAGCTGCCCGAGGGCGAGCCGATCACCATGTACCGTTCGGGCCAGGGCGACGACGCCTGGCTCGACCTCTGCCGCGGGCCTCACCTCGCCTCGACGGGCAAGCTCGACCCGCAGGCGTTCAAGCTGACCCATGTGTCGGGCGCTTACTGGCGCGGCGACCAGAACAACCCGATGCTCTCGCGCATCTACGGCACGGCCTGGCTCAACAAGAAGCAGCTTGCCGAGCATCTCGTCCGCCTCGAGGAGGCGGCCAAGCGCGACCATCGCAAGATCGGCAAGGAGATGGACCTGTTCCACCTCCAGGCCGAGGCGCATGGCAGCGTCTTCTGGCACCCCAACGGCTTCATCCTGTGGCGCCAGCTGGAAGCCTATATGCGCCGCCGCCTCGACGCGGCCGGCTATGAGGAGGTGAAGACCCCGCAGCTGATGGACGCTCGACAGTGGGAGAAGAGCGGCCACTGGGGCAAATATCGGGAGAATATGTTCGTCGTTCCGGACGAGATTCCGGGCACCGAGGACGACGCGCCCGTGCTGTCGGGCAAGAGCGACCTGATGGCGCTGAAGCCGATGAACTGCCCGGCCCATGTGCTGATCTTCAAGCAGGGCATCACCAGCTATCGCGACTTGCCGATCCGAATGGCCGAATTCGGCTGCTGCCATCGCAACGAGCCGCACGGCGCGCTTCACGGCATCATGCGGGTGCGCCAGTTCACGCAGGACGACGCGCATATCTTCGTCCGTGAGGACCAGCTGGTCGAGGAAGTCGTCGCTTTCTGCGACCTGCTCGACAGCGTCTACAAGGACCTCGGCTTCGACAAATATGCGATCAAGCTCGCGCTCCGGCCCGACAAGCGGTTCGGCAGCGACGAGGATTGGGACAAGGCGGAGGCGGAACTTCGGCAGGCGGTCGAGGCATCCGGCCGTGCAACCGAGGAATATGGCTGGGAAGAATTACCCGGCGAGGGCGCTTTCTATGCCCCCAAGCTGGAATTCCACCTGACCGATGCGATCGGCCGCACCTGGCAGGTCGGCACCATCCAGTCCGACCGGGTGCTCCCGGAGCGGCTCGATGCGACCTATGTCGGCGAAGACGGCGAGCGGCACCGGCCGGTAATGCTCCACCGCGCCATCCTGGGCACGTTCGAGCGGTTCATCGGCATCCTGATCGAGCATCATGCCGGCAAATTCCCACTCTGGCTGGCGCCGGTCCAGGCGGTGGTCGCGACGATCGTCAGCGATGCGGACGACTATGCGAAGGAAGCGGTTGAGAAGCTCAAGGCTGCCGGCCTTCGCGTCGAGGCCGACCTTCGCAACGAGAAGATCAACTACAAGGTGCGCGAACATTCGCTGGCCAAGGTCCCGTTGCTGCTCGTCGTCGGCAAGCGCGAGGCGGAGGAAGGCACCGTCGCCGTCCGGCGGCTGGGCTCGGATGAGCATCAGAAGGTGATGAGCCTCGACGAAGCGATAGCCGCGTTCAGCGCCGAAGCGGTGCCGCCCGACCTCAGGACCTGACGCCGTGCCGCCACATCGGGCGGCGAAAATGGGACGTTTCGGCTCGCTACTCTTTTCTTATGGCGCGCGAAGCCTTACTTCGCGGCCACAACCACGACTCTAGGGAGATTGCGTTATACCACCGCCCAACCAGCGCCG
>CBFGLY010000052.1:0-7202 GCA_965649725.1 uncultured Sphingomonas sp. | reverse complement strand
CCTTGTCGACCAGCTCGGCCGGCCGTTCCACGCCGAACACATATTTGCCGATCCAGTAGAGCGTGTGAAGGTCGCGAAGCCCGCCCTTGCCGTCCTTGACGTTGGGCTCGACGACATAGCGGCTGTCGCCCATCCGCCGGTGCCGCTCGTCACGCTCGGCGAGCTTGGCCGCGACATATTCGCGTTCGCTCCCCGCGACGATGTCCGACCGGAATCGCCGGATCGCCGCCGCATAAAGCGCCTCGTCGCCCCACAGCCAGCGGCTTTCCAGCAGCGCCGTGCGAACGGACATATCCTCCTGCGCAGCCGCCATCATCTCGCGGTCGGTACGCACCGAATGGCCGACCTTCAGCTTGAGGTCCCACAATATGTAGAGGAGCGCCTCGACCACCTGTTCGCACCAGGGAACGCCGCGCGACGCAGTGAGGAACATCAGGTCCAGGTCGCTGAAAGGCGCCATTTCCCCGCGTCCGGTCCCGCCTAGGCCGACGATCGCGATCCGCTCACCCGACGACGGATTGTGATTGGGGTAAAGCCGCTGCGTGACCAAGTCGTAGGCGAGGCGCACGAGCTGATCCGCCAGGAAGGAATAGGATGCGGCGATGACTCGCCCGCGCCCCGGCTCGGCCGAGAGCCGCCTAGCAATCTCGTCGCGGCCATGTTCCAGCGCATCGCGAAGGATCGCGGCGGCCTCCTTTTGAAGGCGGCGATCGGGAAGAGCCGAGAGCCGTTCGGCGACGGCACGCCGGTCGATGATCTCCCGCCGGTCGGCAATCAGGGAGAAGCGCGGCGGCTGCTGCATCAGCCGGACGCGGCGAGCCGCTTCAGTGCGTAAAGCGCCTCGAGCGCCTGACGCGGGCTGAGGGAATCGGGCTCGATGGCCAAAAGCGCTTCTGCCAGCGGATCGCTGGGCGGAGCCTCCATTGCCTGGCTCGCGAACAGTGGCAGGTCGTCCAGCCCGGCAGCGATTCCGCCGGTTGCGTCGCGGCCCGCTTCCAGCTTGGCAAGCACGGCCGTCGCTCGCGACAGCACCAGCGGCGGAAGGCCCGCCAGCTTGGCGACCGCGATGCCGTAGCTGCGGTCGGCCGGACCGTCGGCGACCTCGTGGAGAAGGACCAGCTCGCCCTTCCACTCGCGGGCACGGACGTGGTGGAGCGACAGCGTGTCGAGCCGGTCGGCCAGCCGGGTCAGCTCATGATAATGAGTGGCGAACAGGGTGCGCGCCTTCACCGTGTCGTGCATCGCCTCGACCACTGCCCAGGCGATGGCGAGGCCGTCATAGGTCGACGTCCCGCGCCCGATTTCATCGAGGATAACCAGGCTGTTCGGGGTCGCCTGGGACAAGATCGCAGCGGTCTCGACCATTTCGACCATGAAGGTCGACCGGCCGCGGGCCAGATTGTCGGCGGCACCCACGCGGCTGAACAGGCAATCGACGATTCCGATTTTCGCTCTCGCGGCGGGGACGTAGCTGCCCGCCTGGGCAAGCAATACGGCAAGCGCGACCTGGCGAAGGAAGGTGGACTTGCCGCCCATGTTCGGGCCGGTGATCAGCCACAGCCGGTCATTGGGCCCGAGCGAGCAATCATTGGCGACGAACCGCTCCCCGTCGCGGCGCAGCGCTTCCTCGACCACCGGGTGGCGGGCACCCTCCAGCTCCAGGCAGGGCTGGTCGATCAGCTGGGGAAGACACCATCCGCCTTCGGCCGCGCGCGCCGCGTTGGCGGCGGACACGTCGATCCGGGCGATCGCGTCGGCGGTTGCGGCGATGCGCGGGGCTGCAGCGATGGCCAGCGCTCCAAGCTCTTCCAGGTGCGCCGCTTCGGCGGCCAGCGCGTGCGCGCCCGCTTCCACCACTCGGCTCGCCTCGGCATGAAGGTCGGGCGAGTTGAAGCGGACCACTCCTGCCAGCGTCTGGCGGTGGGTGAAGCCGCTGTCCGGCGCCATCAGCCGGTCCGCGTTCCTGGCGGACACCTCGATATGGTAGCCGAGCACGGCATTGTGCCGGATGCGCAGCGTGGCGACGCCGGTCAGGTCGCGATAGCGGGCTTCCAGCGCCGCAATCGCACGGCGGCCGTCCTGGCTTGCGGAGCGAAGCGCGTCGAGCGCGGCGTCATAACCTTCCGCGATATAGCCGCCCTTCGAGGAATCGAGCGGCGGCGCCGGCACCAGCGCGATGCCGAGCCTGTCGGTCAGCGCCGCATGGCCGCCGAGGTCGGGCAGGAGGGACGCAAGCAGGTCGGGCCGATCGGCCTCGGCCTCCATTTCCGCCTTCAGCGATGCGGCGGCGCCAAGACCGTCGCGAAGCAGCGCAAGGTCGCGCGGCGAGCCTCGTCCCGCGACCAGCCTGCCGAGCGCACGGCCGATGTCCGGCATGGCCTTCAACCCGTCCCGCACGCGCTCGCGCCGCAGCGGCTCGTCGTGGAACCATTGGACCAGCGCCAGGCGCCGCTCGATCGAGTGGCGGTCGGTCAGCGGCGCCGACAGGTCGCTTGCCAAAAGGCGGCGGCCTGGCGCGGTCACGCAGCGGTCGATCGTTGCGAGCAGGCTTCCGGCCAAAGCGCCTGCCTGGGTCCGGCAAATCTCCAGGCTGTCCCGGGTGGCCGTGTCGATCGCCATATGGGCGGAGCGGGCGATCCGGCGCGGCGCAGCGAGGAATGCGACCGCCTGTTTTTGCGTCGCGTCGAGATAGGCCAGCAGGCCGCCCGCCGCCGCCAGCTCGGCTCGGCCGGGCGATCCGAATCCCTCGAGTGTCGCAACGCCGAACCGCGCTTTCAGCGCTCGTTCGCCGTCGAGACTATCAAACCCACCCTTGCCCGCCGTTGTCGCGATGCCCGGTACCTTGTCCGCCGCAATCGTCTCTGCAGGCGAGAGGCGGGCCAGTTCCGACTTCAGCTCTCCGGGCGCGCAGGCGACCAGCTCGAACCGGCCCGTTGAAATATCGGCGGCGGCGATGGCCCAATCCTCACCCGCCTTGGCAACCGCCGCGAGCCAGTTGGCGCTCGCCGAATCGAGCAGAGTCTCCTCGGTCAGCGTGCCGGGCGTGACCAGGCGGACGATCGCTCGTTCGACCAGCGCCTTCGATCCGCGCGCCTTGCGGGCTTCGGCCGGGCTTTCGATCTGCTCGGCGATGGCGACGCGATGCCCCGCGCGGATGAGGCGGGCGAGATAGGATTCGGCGGCATGGACGGGCACGCCGCACATCGGCACCGGCTCGCCCCCGTCCGCGCCGCGCTTGGTCAGCGCGATATCGAGGCAGGCCGCCGCCGCCTTGGCGTCCTCGAAGAACAGCTCGAAGAAATCGCCCATCCGATAGAAGAGCAGCGCGTCGCCGGCCTCCGCCTTCAAACGGTGGTATTGCGCCATCATGGGCGTCTGGGCGTCGGCGCGGGCCATCTTCCCGAAGTCGTAGCGGCAAAGCGCGGCCCAAGCGAGGGTGACTCTTGCCTCAAAAGCTGGCTAAAGCGCCGCGCGACAGGAGAGAATATTGAGCGAGAGCAACGTCAAGTTCACGCGCGACGAAGCGCTGGATTTCCACGCGCGCGGACGGCCGGGCAAGATCGAGATCGTCGCGTCGAAGCCGATGGCGACTCAGCGCGACCTGAGCCTCGCCTATTCCCCCGGCGTGGCCGTGCCGGTCGAGGAGATCGCGGCCGACCCGGGCAAGGCCTATGACCTCACCGCCAAGGGCAATTTGGTCGCCGTCATCTCGAACGGCACCGCGATCCTGGGCCTCGGCAATTTGGGAGCCTTGGCCTCGAAGCCGGTGATGGAAGGCAAGGCGGTGCTGTTCAAGCGCTTCGCCGACGTGGATTCGATCGACCTGGAAGTCGACACGACGGACGCGCAACGCTTCATCGAAGCGGTCGAGCTGCTCGGCCCGAGCTTCGGCGGGATCAATCTGGAAGACATCGCCGCTCCCGACTGCTTCATCATCGAGCAGGCGCTGAAAGAGCGGATGAACATTCCGGTCTTCCACGACGACCAGCACGGCACGGCGGTGATCACCGCGGCGGGCCTGATCAACGCCTGCCGGCTTACGAACCGCGACTTGAAGGACGTGAACGTCGTGGTGAACGGCGCCGGGGCCGCGGCCATCGCCTGCACCGAGCTCATCAAGGCGATGGGCGTTCCTCACAACCAGGTGATCATGTGCGACCGCAAGGGGCCGCTTTACCCGGGTCGCGAAGGCATGGACCAGTTCAAGTCGGCCCATGCGGTGCCGACGGAGGCGCGATCCCTGAAGGAAGCCTTGAAGGGGGCCGACGTGTTCCTCGGGCTCAGCGCGGCCGGAGCCGTCACGCCCGACATGGTCGCGGACATGGCGCCGCAGCCGATCATCTTCGCCATGGCCAACCCCGACCCGGAGATCACTCCGCCCGAAGCGAAGAAGGCGCGGCCCGACGCGATCGTCGCCACCGGCCGATCGGACTACCCCAACCAGGTCAACAACGTCCTCGGTTTCCCGTTCATCTTCCGTGGAGCGCTCGACGTCCGTGCGACGGCGATCAACGAGGAGATGAAGATCGCCGCGGCCAATGCGCTGGCCGAGCTGGCGCGCGAGGCGGTGCCCGAGGAAGTCGCCGCGGCCTATGGCGGAATGACCCACAGTTTCGGGCCGGACTATATCATCCCCGCTCCGTTCGACCCGCGCCTGATCGAGATCGTTCCCGCTGCCGTCGCAAAGGCGGCGATGGACAGCGGCGTCGCGCAAAAGCCGATTGCCGACATGGATGCCTACCGCACCCGTCTCCGCGCACGGCTCAACCCGACGGCATCGGTGCTCAGCCTTGCCTATGAGGCGGCGCGAACCAATCCCAAGCGGGTGCTGTTCGCGGAGGGCGAGGAGCCGAACGTGCTCCGCGCGGCCATCGCGTTCAAGGAGGGCGGATACGGGACTCCGGTGCTGGTCGGCCGCGAGGAGGTTTACGACAAGCTTGCCGAGCTCGGTGTCGACAATCCCAAGAGCTACGAAGTTCTGAACAGCCGCAATTCGCCGCTGGTCGGCCGGGCGGTCGACTATATCTACGCCAAGCACCAGCGCCATGGCATGCTCCGCCGCGCCGTCGAGCGGATGGTCAACCAGGACCGCAATACTTTCGCCGCCGCCATGCTCGCGCTGGGCGAAGGCGACGCGATGATCACCGGCACGACCCGGCCGTTCAGCCAGTCGCTAAGCCAGGTTCGCTGGGTGATCGACGAGGAGGATGGGCCGCTTCCATTCGGAATCCATGTGATCGCGGCTCGCGGGCGGACGGTGCTGATCGCCGACACGGCGGTGACCGAGCGGCCGACCGCCGAGCAATATGCGGCCATCGCGGTCCGCGCCGCCGCCTTTGCCCGGCGAATGGGCCAGGAGCCGCGCGTCGCCTTCATCAGCTACACCACCTTCGGCAATCCGCCGGGCCGTCACATCGAGGGGCTGCGCGAAGCGGTAAAGCTGCTCGACACGCTCCAGACCGACTTCGAATATGAAGGCGAAATGGGCCCGGATGTCGCCCTGAACCATGAGATGCAGTCGAAATTCTACCCGTTCAGCCGCCTGACCGGGCCGGCCAATATCCTGGTCATGCCGGGGCTCCAGTCGGCAAATATCTCGGCCAAGCTGATCAAGGCCCTGGGCGGCGAGATCGCGCTCGGGCCCTATCTGATGGGGATGTCGCTCCCGGTGCAGATCGCGCCGATGACGGCCACCTCGTCGGACCTGGTGACTCTCGCGGTGCTGGCCGCCGGCGGCGCCGACGCGATCCGCAAGGTTCCCGCGCGCGGCGCCTAGATACGCTCGACCTGGCTGACGCCTTCCGCTGCCCGAAGCGCCGCGATCAGGCTGTGAAGGTGGGCGAGGTCGTGCACCTCCACGTCGACGTGGAAGGTGTGGAAGCTTCCGTCGCGATGCGCGAGGCCCAGGTTGACGATGTTGGCGCCCTTGGCTCCGAGCGTGCTCGCCATCTCGCCCAGCGCGCCCGCCACGTCGCGCAGGATGACCATCAGCCGCGCCGTGCCGCCGTCGGAGCCGTCGCCCCAGGCAAGGTCGAGCCAATCGGCGTCCACTCCGCTGGCAAGCTTGTCGCAGCCGATGACATGGACCTCGATCCCCTCATCCTCGCGGCGCAGGCCGACGATCCGGTCGCCCGGGATCGGATGGCAGCAGGCGGCCAGGTCATAGGCGACGCCGGGGGTGAGGCCCTTGATCGAAATGGCGGTGCGCTGGCCCAGCGGCCGGGGCGCGACATCGCCGCCGGCGGAGCCCGGCATCAGCGCTTCCATCAGGTCGACATCGGATACCGATCGGCGCGCGATCTTGATCATCAGCGCGTCGGCATCCTCGGCCTTCAGCGTCTTCACCGCGCGCTTCAGGGCGTCTGGCCCAAGCGGCGCGGGAAGGCGCGCGACGATCTCGTCATAGATTTTCCGGCCGAGCTCGATCGTCTCGTCGCGTTCCTTGTGGCGCACGAAGCGGCGGATTCCCGCGCGGGCCTTGCCGGTGACGACGAAGCGCAACCATGACGGCTGCGGATGCTGCGCCTGGCTGGCAAGGATTTCGACCTGGTCGCCATTGTCGAGGATCGTGCGCAGCGGAACCACGCGTCCATTGACCTTGGCGCCGACGGTCTGGTCGCCAAGGTCGGTGTGGACGGCATAAGCGAAGTCGACCGGCGTCGCGCCCTTCGGCAGCTGGATCAGCTCGCCCTTCGGAGTGAAGGCGAAGATGCGGTCCTGGTACATCGCCATGCGCGTATGTTCGAGCAGCTCCTCGGGGCTCGCCGCATGGTCGAGGATTTCGACCAGATCGCTGATCCAGGGGATCTTCACGTCGTCCGCCGGGGCTCGTTCCTTATAGGCCCAGTGCGCCGCGAGCCCGCGCTCCGCCTGGGCATGCATCGCCTTGTCGCGAATCTGGATTTCGATCCGCGTCTTCGAATCATGGATGACGGAGGTGTGCAGCGATCGATAGCCGTTGCGCTTCGGCGTCGAGATATAATCCTTGTAGCGCCCCGGGACCATCGGCCAGCGCTGGTGGATCAGGCCAAGCGCCCGGTAGCAATCGTCGACGCTGTCGACGATCACGCGGAAGGCCATGACGTCCGACAATTGCTCGAAGCTGATGTGCCGCTCCGCCATCTTCTTCCAGATCGAGAAGGGGTGCTTCTCGCGGCCGGTGACCTCGGCCTCCAGCCCATGATCGGCGAGGTGAAGCTGCA
>CBFGLY010000051.1:0-7240 GCA_965649725.1 uncultured Sphingomonas sp. | reverse complement strand
GGCCTGCTCACCACCCCGCTTCGCGACCGGTTCGGAATTCCGATCCGCCTCAACTTCTACACGGTGCAGGAGCTGGAGCAGGTCGTCCGCCGCGCCGCCCGCCTGCTCGGCGCCCCGACCACGGCGGAGGGCGAGCATGAAGTCGCCCGCCGCAGCCGGGGCACTCCGCGCATCGCGGGGCGCCTGCTCCGCCGAGTCCGCGATTTCGCCCATGCCGCGGGTGCCGACACGATCGACGCCAAGGTCGCCGATCGCGCACTCGACCGGCTGGAGATCGACCATCTCGGACTCGACGCGATGGACCGGCGCTACCTCACCATGATCGCCGATCTCTACGGCGGCGGGCCGGTCGGCATCGAGACTCTCGCCGCGGGGCTCAGCGAGCCGCGCGACACACTTGAGGACGTGATCGAACCCTACCTCATTCAGCTTGGCCTCATCGCCCGCACCGCACGAGGGCGCTGCCTCAACGGACGCGGCTGGACCCACCTCGGTCTCAACCCGCCAGCGGGGGCGCAATCGGGCCTGTTCGATCCGGAGTCCAAATGATGCTGTTGCTTGCCGCGTCCATCTTCGCCGTCCAGGCTTCGACCTCGACGATGGCCCCCGACTATAAGGCCCCGTCCAACTGGCTTTGCCTCCCGGGCAAATATGGTCCGGGCAAGGGTGACCTCTGCACGACCCCGCTGCAGACCACCGCGCTCAATCCCAACGGCTACGGATCGAGCGGCCCCTCTCCGGTCGCCAGGGACCCGGGCGTCGATTGCTTCATCGTCTATCCGACCGTCAGCCGCGACGCGGGCATGAACAGCGACCTAAATCCCGGCGGCGGCGAGGAAAAGGCCTCGATCGTCAGCCAGTTCGCGCGGTTTTCAGGCGCGTGCCGGACCTATGCACCGATGTACCGGCAGATGACCCTGGGCGCCGTTACCGCCGCTGCGGCAGGCGCCGACGTCACCGCGCCGGCGATGCTCGCCTATGGCGACGTTCGCTCGGCCTTTCGCTACTATATGGCGAATTACAACAAGGGCCGTCCCTATGTCCTGATCGGTCACAGCCAGGGCTCATTGATGCTGCAGCGGCTGATCCAGAACGAAATCGAGGGCAAGCCGGTCGCGAAGCAGATGAAGCTCGCGATCATCCCCGGCTTCAACGTCCTCGTTCCGCAGGGCAAGCTGGTTGGCGGCACCTTCAAGTCCACGCCGATCTGCTCGAGCGCCGGCCAGACCGGCTGCGTCATGACCTGGACCAGCTTCCGCGAGAAGAACCAGCCGCCGCCGGGCGCCATCTTCGGCTATGCCGAGGCGCCCGGGATGACGGTTGCCTGCGTGAACCCCGCTCGCCCCGGCGCCGCCGGCTGGGTTTCCCTCGACAGCTATTGGAACGCCCGCTCGACCCTGCCCGTCCCCGGCGGACCGGTCACATGGTCGAGCGAAGGCGCCCCTCCCTCGCCCTTCCTTCGAACCGAAGGCCTGGTCTCGGCGCGCTGCGTCAACGACGGGCCGCGCGGCTACCTCTCGATCCGCACCAATGCCGACCCCAAGGACAAGCGTACCGACCGCATTGGCGGCGAAGTTGGCGTGCTCGGCATGTTCCTGCCCGGTTGGGGGATGCACCTCATCGACATCAACGCGCCGCAGGGCGACCTCGTCCGCCAGGTCGCGGACCTCAATCCAGCCAGAACAGCGTCTCGACCGGCTCGCTAAGAGCGCGCGATAGTTTCAGTGCAAGCACGGTCGAGGGAACGAACACGCCATTCTCGACCGTGTTGATCGTCTTGCGTGTCACCCCGCAGCGCTCCGCAAGCTCGGCCTGGGTCAGGCCAAGCTCGCCGCGCCGTTCCTTGAGCCGGTTGGCGAGATGTTCACTCACCGCGAAGCGCGCGCCGCTCGAGGAAGCCGAACATCAGCAGCGCCGCGCCGATCCCCGCCGTCAGCGTGATATGGATGGCATCGCGTCCTGCAACGGTTTCGAACAGCGACACGACGTAAAGTCCGATCAGGGTCCCCGCCATCGTCCAGAAGCCCATTTCGATCGCTCGCGACCGGTGCAGTCGGGTGGTCTCGTCATTGGCAAGATCGCGAACCGCCTTGGGCTGCAGCCAGGCCCCGCCGGTGCCCAGCCCGATCAGGAGGACGACGGCCAACACCAGCCAGGCGCCAATCTTCACATGGTCGACCGCTCGCTCGCCCTGGGTACCGGAAAAATAGCTGATCTGCTGGATCAGGAAGATCATCGCCAGGAAAGGCATCATCCGCGCCCGGCGGCGGGTCAGCTGTTCCGCCCTTTCCGCAATTTCTGGATTCGTCATCGCTCGCCCCTTTGATGTAACCTGTAGGTGACAAGTAACGCGAAGGTTACATCGCTGTCAAGCGTCGCTTCACCGCGCCGGGGTTGCCCCGCGACTCCCCGAATGGTTAAGGCGGGCGGGATGGAGCGATCTGAGTTTGACCAGCCCTACCGCGGCGGTTTCGTCGGGAAGGAGCACCGCTTCGCCCTGACCGTATATTTCGAGGACACGGACACCGCGGGAATCGTCTATTACGCCAATTATCTCAAATATATGGAGCGGGCGCGCTCCGATTTCCTGCGCGCGGTCGGGGTCGACCAGCGTGCCGCGCTCGATGCCGCCGAGGGCGTTTATGCGGTCGCCGATGTGGCGATCCGCTATCTCAGATCCGCGAAACTGGGCGACGACCTCGTCGTCGTCTCGACGGTCGAGGCGGTTCGAGCCGCCTCCGTATCTATTCATCAACGAGTCATGCGCGGGCCGGAACAGTTGACCGACGCGCGGGTGACCGCCGCTTTCCTCACTCCCGACGGCCGCCCGAAACGGCAGCCGCGGGATTGGGTCGAGCGGTTCGAACAATATAGAATCAGCGAGGATTGATGCCCGAAGTCACCGCCAGCACCGACCTCATGTCGCCGCTGAACCTCTTCCTCCAGGCCGACATCGTGGTGAAGATCGTCATGATCGGCCTTCTGCTCGCCAGCGTCTGGACCTGGGCGATCATCTTCACCCACGCCATCCGCCTCAAGCGCGTGAATCGCCAGACCGACGCCTTTGAAAAGGATTTCTGGGCGGCCAAGGATATCGACGCCTTCCACGCCCGGCACAGCGAGAAGAACCTTCCCATCGCCGTTGTCATGTCGGCCGCCATGGACGAATGGAACCGCTCGACCCGCACCGCCCAGGTCGACCGTGCAGGCACCCGCGAACGGCTCGCCAGCCGGATGAACGCCGCCGTCGCGGCCGAACTCGACCGGCTGGGCGACCGGCTGAACATCCTTGCCACGGTCGGGTCGGTCGCGCCGTTCGTCGGCCTGTTCGGCACGGTGTGGGGCATCATGCGCAGCTTCACCGCCATCGCCGGCGCCAACAACACCACCCTCGCCGTGGTCGCGCCGGGCATCGCCGAGGCGCTGTTCGCCACCGCCATCGGCCTGTTCGCGGCCATCCCCGCGGTCATCGCCTACAACCGCCTGACCCACGGCCTCGACCGGCTGGAGGCCAAGCTCGGCCGCTTCTCCGACCGCTTCCACGCCACGCTCAGCCGCGAGCTCGAGGTGGAGATTGCGACGGGTCACTGATGGGCGCCAACCTTCCCTCCTCGTCCCGCCACGGCCGCCGCCGAGCGCCGATGTCGGAAATCAACGTGACGCCGCTGGTCGACGTCATGCTGGTCCTGCTGATCATCTTCATGGTCACCGCGCCGCTGCTGGTCGCGGGCGTCCCGATCGACCTTCCCGAAAGCCGCGCCGGGGCGCTCGATCAGCAGGCGGAGCCGGTCCAGGTCGCGATCGACGGCAATGGCGCGATCACGATCGACGATAGCCCCGTCGCCGAGTCCGAGCTGCCTCAAAGGCTTGCCGACATCGCCGCCCAGCCTCAGCCCGCCGAAGGACGCCGCATCTACCTCCGCGCCGATCGCGGCCTCGATTACGGCCGGGTCATGCGGGTCATGGGCGAGCTCAATCGCGCCGGCCTCAACCGCGTCGCCCTCGTCTCGGTAGGACCCGAGAATCGATGAAGATGGACCGGGCAGAGCTTGCCGGGACCGGCGCAGCGCTGGCGTTCCACGCCGCTCTGATCGCCGCGCTCACGCTCAGCCTGGCCCATGTGAACAGCACGCCCGAGCCGCCGTCGATGGAGGTCGAGTTCGTCGAGGATGTCGGACTGGAAGCCGCCGCCCCGACCAGCATCGCGACTCCTCCGCCCGCCAGCCAGGCGCCGGAAATCGGGGTAGCCGAACCCACGCCGGTTCCGCCGCCGCCCGCTCCTTCGCCATCGCCGTCGCCGCAACCGCGGGTTGCTCCGCCAACGCCGCGACCCTCCCAGGTCACCCGCCCGACCAAGCCCGCGCAGCCTCGCCCCGCGCCTCGCGTCTCGCGCATCGGCGACGATTTCCTGAAAGGCCTCGACGACGATCTCGCCCCGCGCGCTGGTCCTTCGAAGCCCGCGGCACCTGCCTATAATGCGACCGCCCGGGCCAGCATCGGCCAAGCCATCATCCGCCAGGCCCAGCGCTGCGCCGACCGCCAGCCCTTCCTCGGCGAGGGCGCCAACAAGGTCCGCCTGACGGTCAACCTCAAGTTCAGCCGCTCGGGCCGCCTCGCCCGCCCGCCGTCGATCCTCGGCACTCGCGGCGATTCCGACGATGTCGCAAAATATGGCGAGCTGCTGGAAGACCAGGTCCGGCGGATCTTCGCCGAATGCTCGCCCTTCCGCCTTCCGGCCGACCTTTACGACACCCCCGACGGCGGCTGGAAAGACTTCACCTTCACCTACAGGGTAGATTGATCATGCGTTTCCTCATCGCTTCCCTCCTCCTCGGTGTAGCCGGAGCCGCCCTGGCCCAGGACCAGCAAGGCGACGTGCCCGAACTGGTCGGCGGCAGCGTCCGGACCAGCCAGGCGATTGCAGTGCCCGTGCTGCCGTCGGGCGACGGGACCGGCCGGCAGATCGCCGAGGTCATCGCGTCCGACCTTCGGTCGACCGGCCTGTTCACGCCGCTCGGTCCGTCGGGCGTGCCGACCTACTCCCAGGCGGAGGCCGGCAATCCCGCCTATCCGCAGTGGCGCAATGCCGGTGTGTCGGCACTCGTCTCCGGCTATGTCGAGCCCAGGCCCGACGGGCGAATGACCGTCGCCTGCTATCTGCACGACGTGACCGCCGGGCGGCAGCTCGCGCAGCAGGGCTTCGCCGTCGCGCCCGGGGACTGGCGCCGTGCCGCCCATAAATGCGCCGACCTGGTCTATTCGCGCCTGTCGGGTCAGCAACCCTATCTCGACACGCGCATCGTCTATGTCGCCGAGACCGGGCCCAAGAATAATCGGGTGAAGCGCGTCGCGGTGATGGACAGCGACGGCAGCAACCATCGTTATCTGACCCAAGGCCGCCACACGATCGTCACGCCGCGCTTCAGCCCCAATGGCAGCAGGCTCGTCTACACCGCCTATATCGGCCGCCGCCCCCGCGTGCTGCTCTACGATGTCGCGACCGGCTCGGAGCGGCTGCTCATCCCCGGCAACCACATCACCTTCGCGCCCCGCTTCTCGCCCGATGGCCGCGACGTGATCTTCTCGATGGCCAATGGCGGCAACACCGATATCTACGTCGTGTCGGCGAGCGGCGGCGAGCCGCGCCGGCTGACCGCGACGCCGGGCGCCGACACTTCGCCCAGCTATTCGCCCGACGGACGCCAGATCGTGTTCGAAAGCGACCGGTCCGGATCGCAGCAGCTCTACGTGATGAACCGTGACGGCTCCGGCCAGAAGCGGATCAGCTTCGGCGGCGGACGCTACGCCTCGCCGGTGTGGAGCCCGACCGGCAGCATGATCGCCTTCACCAGGATCGCCGGCAACTTTCGCATCGGGGTGATGAATGCCGGCGGCGGCGGCGAGCGCATTCTGACCGACGGCTGGCAGGACGAGGGGCCCAGCTGGGCGCCCAACGGCCAGTTCGTGATGTTCCACCGCACCCAGCAGGGATCGGGCACCGCACGACTTTATGCCGTGCCGGTCGGCGGCGGATCGGCGCGGTTGATGCCCACTCCGGTCGGCGGATCGGACCCAAGCTGGTCGCCGCTCAACAATTGAACGTTCGAAAATTCCAAGGAGTAGATCGTATGAAAAAGTCCATCCTGATCGGCATGACCGCCGTGGCCCTGACGCTTGGCGCATGCGGCCGGAAGGTCCCGCCGGCCGAGGTCGTTCCGCCGGTCGAGCAACCGGTCACTGACCCCAATTCGACCGATCCCAACAGCCTGGAAGTCGTCGAGCTTCCCGCGCTCCAGGCCGACCTTGTCGCCAAGGCGGGGTCCGACACCATCTATTTCGGGACCGACGAATATTCGCTCGACGAGGCATCGCGGGCGACGCTTGCCGCGCAGGCGCAGTGGCTGATCGCCAATCCCACCGTCCGGGCCTCGATCGAAGGCCACGCCGACGAGCGCGGAACGCGCGAATATAACCAGGCGCTGGGCGAACGCCGCGCCAGCGCGACCCGCGATTTCCTGGTGTCGCAGGGAGTGCCGACCTCGCGGCTGGTCGTCACCAGCTGGGGCAAGGAACGCCCGGTGGCGCTCGGCTCCAACGAGGAAGCCTGGGCCCAGAACCGCCGGGCCGTGACGGTGGTTATTCGGTGAACTTATCCTCCCCGAGTTTTCTCGGGGAGGGGAACCATCCGAAGGATGGTGGAGGGGTTCTTAGACGGTCGAGGCTGAAGAACCCCTCCGTCAGCCCTGCGGGCTGCCACCTCCCCAGCAAAAGCTAGGGAGGATAAATTAAGCCGCGTATCTTTGCCCGCCCGAATGTCCCAGCCACGCCCGCGCCTGGCGCTGCGCTTCGGCGATTTCGCGCGCGGTCATCTCGATCGAGATTTCTGCGCGGCAGGCCTGGCTGCGGGTATCGCCCGACAGCGCGGCGAGGTTGAACCATTTATGCGCCTCGATCAGGTCGACCGTTACGCCGCCCCGGCCCGTCGAATAGGAAACGCCCAGGTCGTACAGCGCTTCGACGCTTCCCCGCTCGGCCTCGGCGATGCGGCTGCGCAGCAGGAAGTCCGCGCCCTTCTGACTGATTGCACCCATGACCCACTCCCCTGTTCCTTCAATGGAACAAGGTTTCGCGGGCAAAGCCCTATGAAATGGTTAACGGCGGGAAACCCTGTTTTCTAAGCTGTTGCCGAAACGACACGCATATTGTCGATGAGCCGGACCTTGCCGAGGAATGCTGCGGC
>CBFGLY010000050.1:0-7345 GCA_965649725.1 uncultured Sphingomonas sp. | reverse complement strand
CGCAAGGCCGCCGAGTTCTACGCCGCGACGTTTCCCGACAGCAAAGTCGGCGGCGCCATGCGGGCGCCCGGAGAATATCCCGACGGACATCAGGGCGACGAGCTGACGGTGGACTTCACCGTGCTCGGCCAATCCTTCGTCGGCCTCAACGGCGGTCCCAACTTCAAACCCAATGAGGCGGTCAGCTTCATGGTCATAACCGAGGACCAGGCCGAGACCGACCGCTACTGGAACGCCATCGTCGACAATGGCGGGCAGGAAAGCGCCTGCGGCTGGTGCAAGGACAAATGGGGCTTTTCCTGGCAAATCACGCCGCGCGTGCTGCTCGAGGCCAACAACAGCCCGGACAAGGCGGCCGCCAAACGGGCGTTCGACGCGATGATGACGATGAAGAAGATCGACGTCGCCCGGATCGAAGCGGCGCTGAAGGGCGAGACGGCCGATGCGTAGGATCATTGGCGCCGCATTCTCGACGCTCGACGGGGTCATCCAGGGCCCCGGCGGGCCGAACGAAGATACGACCGGCGGCTTTCGCTTCAGCGGTTGGCTGCCGCCCGTCGGCGACGACGCGATCGACCAGAAGATCGGCGAACTGTTCGGACGCCCGTTCGACCTGCTCCTCGGCCGCCGGACCTATGACATCTTCGCCGCCTACTGGCCTTATGCACCCGACGAGATGGCGGATATCCGCGATCCGTTCGACAAGTGCACGAAATATGTCCTGACCCACAGCGACGAGCCGCTGGAGTGGCAGAACAGCCGGAAGGTCGGCATCGAGGACCTGCGCAAGATCAAGGAAGGCGACGGCCCCGATATCGTCATCCAGGGCAGCAGCACGCTCTACCCGCAGCTGATCGAAGCGGGCCTGCTCGACGAGGTGACCCTGATGATCTCGCCGCTCGTCCTCGGTCAAGGGAAGCGCCTGTTCGGCGACGGCACGCCGCCGCGCACGCTCAAGATGACCGGGCACAAGGTCAGCGACAAAGGCAGCATCATCGCAACCTACGAGCCCGCCGGACCCGTCGAAATCGGCACCTACGTCACCACCCCGCCGAGCGAGCGCGAGGAGGAGCGGCAGGCGGCAATGGCGGAGGGCAGCTGGTGACACTGCAGCTCTTCGGCCACCCGTTCAGCAGCTACACGCAGAAGGTCTTGATCGCGCTTTGGGCGGACGACACACCGTTCGAATACCGCATCCTCGAGCGCGACTTTCCGGAGAATTTCGAGGAGCTGAAGCGCCACTGGCCGTTCGGCCAGTTCCCGCTGCTGCTCGACGACGGACGGCCGTTCGCGGAATCGACCCCGATCATCGAGCATCTCCAGGCCGAGCATGGGGGGATCCACCGCTGGATTCCCGATGGCGACATCGGCCGGCGGGTGCGCTTCCTCGATCGCTTCTTCGATCTCAGGGTCATGGCGAACATGCAGCAGAGCGTCGCCAACGCGCTTCGCCCTGAAGAGAGCCGCGATCCTTATGGCGTGGAACGCTCGCTGGAGCAGCTCAGGATCGCCTATGACTGGCTGGAGGAGAATCTCGGCGACGGGCCATGGGCCGTCGGCGAGGAGTTCACGCTGGCAGACTGCGCCGCAGCCCCTTCCCTGTTTTACGCCGATTGGGTTGAACGGATCGGATCAGAGCGTCCCCGCCTCTCCGCCTATCGCGCGAGGCTGCTCGCCCATCCCGTCGTTGCCCGCGCGGTCGACGAAGGACGACCTTACCGCGCCTATTTCCCGCTCGGCGCTCCGGACCGGGACTGATTGACAGGCAAATGTAATATTGTAACATTTGGGGTCATCGTCGAGGAGCCAGTCGATGCGTACGCTTGCCCCTTTCCTCCTGCTTATCCCCCTCGCCGCTTGCTCGAGCGCACCCGAGCCCCGGGTCGACCATGACGAGACGCTCCTGACCGTCACTGCCACCGGCCGCGCCGACACTCGGCCCGACGAGGCTCGCCTGCAGCTGGGCGTCCAATCCAATGCGGGGAGCGCCGCCGAGGCGAGCAGGCTGAACCGGGACAAGATGACCAAGGTGCAGGACGCGCTGACCAGGCTCGGCGTCAAGCCGGACGATTTGCAGACCATGAACCTCAGCCTCAATCGCATCGACTATGGCAAGGAGCGAGGCAGCTATCGCGCCTATAATGTGGTGGAGGTGACGCTGCGCGATCTGGCAAAGGTCAGCGAAGCCGTCACCGCCGTGACGGAGGCCGGCGCTAACGTGCTGAGCGGACCCGACCTCAGGATTTCCGATCGCGAGAAATCGAGCAAGTCCGCCTACGCCGCCGCCTATCGCGCCGCCCGCGACCGCGCCGAAGCCTATGCCGGCGCGGCGGGGTTGAAGATCAGCCGGGTGCTGTCGATCCAGGACGGTGGCGAGAGCGGCGTTCCCATCCCTTATACCCGAGCAATGGACGCGACAGGATTGGTGACGGAGCAGTCGGCAGCACCGGTGGCCGCTCCACCGCCGCCGCCCACGCCGTTCAATCCCGGGATGACGACCCAGCAGGTGACCGTCCGGGTCGACTTCGCTTTGTCGGAGTGACTCCTGGAAATCAGGCGAAGGCCCTGGCCGACTTGAGGGTCTGATAGGCTTCGAGCACCTGGGTGAGCTTGCGCTCATGACTCCGGTCGCCGCCGTTGCGGTCGGGGTGATAGCGGCGGACCAGCACCGAATAGCGCTTGCGCACCTGGTGCAGGTCGGTGTCGTCCTTCAGCCCCATGACGCCCAGCGCATGGCGCTCCCGGGCGGTGAAGCGGTCGGCCGATTGCCGCCGCATCTCCGGGCGGAATCGCGCGGAGATGGCGTCGAGCGGGTCGGCGAAGTCGCTCCAGGCCGGGCCGCGGTCGGCCCCGCCGCCGGCAAATGCCCTGGTCGATCGCTCCCACCCGGCAATGGGCGACTGGGCCGCCTCAATTTCTTCCGGAGTCATGCCCTCGAAGAAATTGTAGCGGGCATTGTGCGCCCTGACATGCTCGAGACAGAAGAGCTGCCAGGTCCCCGGACCGTCGAAATCCCCCGGCGTCAGCGGCGCTCGGAACTCGCCGGTCTCGCGGCAGCCGGGTGCCGAACAGCGCTGTCGCGACCCTTCGACCCGCCCGTGAAATTTTGTCTGTCGTGCCGCCACTTGTTCCTCTGCTGCTGAACGCCTCTATATAGGTGCGATGCCCGACGCCGCCACCGGACCTGTCGCCAAGCAGATGATCGAGCGGTTGACCGCTGCCCTGTCGCCGCTCCGCCTCGACCTTGAGGACCAGAGCCATCAGCATATCGGCCATGCCGGCCACGATCCCCGCGGCGAAAGCCATTTCGCGCTGACGATCGAAAGCGCCGCGTTCACCGGCCTCAACCGGGTCGAACGCCAGCGCAAAGTCTATGCAGCGCTCGGCGACTTGATGCGCGAGCGAGTCCATGCCCTAACCATCCGCGCCAAGGCACCGGGAGAATGACGATGCAGACCATCACGCCGGTCACGCACGATCTGGGCGACTTCAAGGTCCGGCGGACGCTTCCGGCAAAGACGCGGACAATGGTCGGGCCGTTCATCTTCGTCGACCAGTTCGGTCCGGCGCGCCTGCCCGCCGGACACGGAATGGATGTCCGGCCCCATCCGCACATCAACCTCGCCACGGTCACCTATTTGTTCGAGGGGGCGATCGAGCATCGCGACAGCCTGGGCACGCGCCAGGTGATCGAGCCGGGCGCGATCAACCTGATGACCGCCGGCCGCGGCATCGTCCATTCGGAGAGATCGCCGGCGTCCGAACGCCCTGACGGTCCTTCGCTTTACGGCATGCAGACCTGGCTGGCGCTTCCCGACGGCCAGGAGGACATCGAGCCTGCCTTCGAGCATGTCGACGGAACCGCCCTGCCGCTGGTGGAGGGCGAAGGCGTGTCCGCGCGGGTGCTGATGGGAACGCTATGGGGCAAGACCGCGGGCGTCACCGAGCATAGCCAGACGATTTACGCGGACATCATGCTCGGTGCCGGGGCAAGCGTCCCGATCGATGCGGGCGCGGACGAGCGGGCGGTGCTGGTGACCGAGGGCGCGGCAACGCTCGACGGCCAGCGCCTCGATCCCTTCACCCTCTATGTCTTGGCGCCGGGGCAGGCGATGACCCTGAAGGGCGAGACTCCCTCTCGGATCATGCTGCTCGGCGGCGAAGCCTTCGCGACCAGGCGCCATGTCTGGTGGAACTTCGTCAGTTCCTCGCGCGACCGCATCAACCAGGCGAAGGACGATTGGAAGGCGCGGCGCTTCCCGCTCGTTCCGGGGGACGAAGAGGAATTCATCCCGATCCCGGAAATCCCGATGACGGTCAGCTATCCCTGAGGTCCCCGAGGGTTCTTCCGGAAGAACATCAGGTAAACCAGGCGGCCGTTGTCGATCCCGTCGCCGAATCCCGGTCCCGCCGTGTGCCACATCCAGGGCCGTAGCAGGATCAACCGGTTGTAGCGCATCGGAACGGTCATCGTCCGCTCCCACTTGCTGTCGTCGGTTCCCTCGATCTCGATCAGGTCGCGGTGGACCTTGTCGAAATCGTCGTAGCCCATCGCTTCGAGATCGGTTCGATTGAGCGGCGCCCGGTCGGTTTGCGTCCTGCGGTGCCGGAAAAAATCCGTTCCTCCCGCGCAATGTTCGGGCCTGGTCAGGAATAGGATTCCCGACCAGTAGCAATGATCGATGTGAACCTTGCCGCGGCCCTTGTCCGAGGCGAGGGACAGCCGGCACTTGCCGTGCGATTCCAGCGGATCGATCGGGATCACGGATTCGCCGACGAGATGCGACACCTGCTCTTCCAGCCCGTCGATCCGGATCCGCTGAAACGAGTTGCGCCCGGGGAACTGTCCGCGGATATCGGGGTAATCCATCTTCAAGGCGGCTTCACGGACCTGGTCGATACTGTCGATAAAGTCGTCGACGATGATGAGATTGTTGAGCATGGTGGCTTCCTAATTGCCGCCATCGACAAAGGACATAGGCCATCCGGCAAGCGCGCATCGCCCTTTCGACCGGCATCGGGATGAATGTCGCTTTGGCCGGCCGGGAAGACTCGCCGGCGGTGATCCTGCTTCATGGCTTTCCCGAGTCGCATCGGACCTGGCGGGAATTGGCACCGCTCCTGTCGGACGAACTTCGGTTGATCATGCCCGACCAGCGCGGCTTCGGCGACAGCGACCGGCCGCAGGAGGTCGAGGCTTACTCGACGGACACGCTCATCGCCGATCTGTTCGCGCTTGCCGAGGCGCTGGACATCGACCGGTTCGCGCTGGTCGGCCACGACTGGGGCGGCGCGATCGCCTGGGGCGCCGCGATCCGGGGGGACCCGCGCGTGGAGCGGCTCGCGATCGTCAACTCGCCGCACCCCCTGATTTTCCAGAAGTCGCTGATCGAGAACGAGGCGCAGCGCGAGGCCTCCCAATATATCCGCGCCTTCCGCGATCCGCATTTCGAGAAATTCGTCGAAGGCATCGGGTTCGAGGCCTTTTTCGACAAGAGCTTCGGCAAGCATGTCGATCTCGCAGCGATCCCCGACGAGGAGCGCGCCGCCTATATCGCCCAGTGGAGCCGCCCCGGAGCGCTGACCGCGATGCTCAACTGGTACCGCGCGTCCAAAATGATCGTGCCCCAGCCCGGGATCACGGTCGACATCCCCGACCTGGTGCTGCGCGCTTTCCCCAGGATCAAAATCCCGGTGCGCGTCATTTGGGGGCTCGAGGACAAGGCCCTGCTTCCGATCCAGCTGGAGGGGATCGGCGAGATCGGGGACGATGTCGAAGTCTTCCCGTTGAAGGGCGTCGGCCATTTCGCGCCTTGGGAAGCGCCCCGCCAGGTCGCGGCGGCGCTCCGCCCCTTCCTCCTGCGCGACTGACCGGCTACAGGCCCGCCGTCATGACTCGCTCCATCTCCCGTTCCGCCGCCCGGCTCGCCGCCGTGCAGGCACTCTACCAGCAGGAAATGGAAGGAACGCCGGTCGCGCGCCTGATCCACGAGTTTCATGCTCACCGGCTGGGCGCGACCATCGAGGGCGACACTTATGCCGAGGCCGAGCAAAGCTTTTTCGACGACCTCGTATCCGGCACCGACGCCCGCCGCGAGGAGATCGACGGCCTGATCGCGGAGCGGCTGGCCGAAGGATGGAGCCTGGAGCGGCTCGACAAGCCGATGAAGGCGATCCTTCGCGTTGGAGCCTATGAGCTGATCGCCCGGGCGGATGTGCCGGTCGCCACCGTCATCAGCGAATATGTCGATGTTGCCGACGCATTCTATGACAAGCGCGAGAAGGGCTTCGTCAACGGCCTGCTCGACGCGATCGCCAAGACTGCCCGCGCAACCTCTTAGGGGCTTCCCACCCGGCCGCCCGCCGGGTCTATATGGCATCCATGAGCTTCGGCGAACTCGCCTTCATCGACCGGCTGCGGCAGATCGCCACCGATCCGGCCGCTCGCGGGCTGGATGACGATGTCGCGGTGGTTGGCGACCTCGTGCTCACTCATGACAGCATCGCGGAAGGGGTGCATTTCCTGCCCAAGGACCCGCCGGCCTCGGTCGGGTGGAAGCTGGTCGCCGTCAACCTCAGCGATCTGGCCGCCAAGGGGGCCGAGCCGGTCGCGGCGCTGATGAGCGTGACCATCTCCGGCAACGGGGAGTGGGAAGAGCGATTCCTGGCAGGCGTCGCCGCGGCTTGCGAGGCCTATAAGCTGCCGCTGGTGGGCGGCGACACCATTGCCCTGCCCAGGCGCTCCCCGCGCGTGCTCGGCATGACGGCGGTAGGTCGGGCAGCCAAGCCGATCCCATCGCGATCCGGCGGCAAGGCCGGCGACAGCCTGTGGCTGGTCGGAACGGTCGGCGATGCCGCGGCGGGCCTTGCCGAGCTTCGCGACGACGAGAAAGCGGAAGGGCCCCTGGTCGAGGCCTATCGCCGCCCCGTTCCGCAATTGGCGGCGGGACGGCAGCTGGCCCCGCAAGCAAATGCGATGATGGACGTATCCGACGGATTGCTGCTCGACCTGTCGCGGTTGTGCGGGGCCAGCCGATGCGGCGCCCGGATCGACCTGGACTCCCTGCCCTTGTCGCGCGCCTACATCGCCGAACGAGGAGCGGACCGCCGGTCGCGCCTTGCCGCTGCGACGGGCGGAGACGATTATGCGCTCCTCGCCGCGCTTCCCGCCGGCTTCGATCCCTTAAGTCTTTCTTTACCTTCGCGGACGATCCTTGCCCGCATCGGAACACTCGAACGCGGCGACAGGATTTGCCTGTTCGACGCCGCCGGCGAGGTGCCGATGCCGGAGCAGCTTGGTTATGAACATCACGCTTAACGCCCGCCAATGGGTCATCGCCGTCCT
>CBFGLY010000049.1:0-7464 GCA_965649725.1 uncultured Sphingomonas sp. | reverse complement strand
AGGAAGGCCGCGTCGGGTCGAACTTCGTGGTTCGATCAGAGGATGAGGGGTTGGCGCAAAAGGTCGCGCTGGAGTTGGCCGGAAAACTAGATGAGGCTGGGTATCAGCCGGTTGCCGGCGGAATCTGAGAGCCAAAGTCGCCCGCGACCTATGGTCGCGGCGCTCCAAAAATTTCTGTCCCCCGGACAGAATATTTTTGGAGCGGGTAGCGGGAATCGAACCCGCGCGTTCAGCATGGGAAGCTGACAGGCTACCATTACATCATACCCGCCCAAGGCTGAGGCGCGATTGCCACAGCCTCGCCTCGACCGTCAACGGACAATGAAAAAGAGCGCCGCTCTTTCGAGCGACGCCCCTTTTTTCATGCTGGCGACAATCAGAACTTGTAGCTGGCGCCAACCTTGATGCGCCACACCGAGCCCGACACGTTGACGAAATTGTCGTCCTTGAACGCGTCTTCGCCGTTGAAGCCGGAGATGATGTAGCGGCCTTCGCTGTCGACCCCGCTGATGCTCGCGACATCCTGCAGGCCGGCGAAGTTGCGGCGGCGCTGCACGTTCCAGTCTTCATCGAGGAAGTTCAGGAAGTTGTCGAACATCGCGTAGACGGTGATCTTGTCGCGAATGCCGCCGATGCCCGCGATGCTGGCCGGTCCCGGCAGTTCCTGGCTGAGACGCAGGTCGAGGTCGAAATACCAGTCGTTGGTGCAGGTATTCCGCTTGATGCTGCGGCCGACATAATCCTTGGCGCAGTCCAGGTCCTTGGCGAACGCGACGAGATCCCCGACCGCATCCATGTTCGACGTCGGCGAGATGTTCGGATCGTCGATGCCCGACGGGATGTAGAGCAGGGCATTGTCGTTGCCGGACGCGCTATCGTTGAAGATGCCGCCGCCGGAGAAGGTCAGGCTGTACGGACGGCCCGACCGGGCGACGAAGGTGAAGCCGAGCGACGTCGCCAGGTCTCCGAAGAACTTCTCGCGGAAGTTGCCGGAGAAGGTGGCATTGTGACGGCTTTCATAGAAGCCGCGCGACGCATCCGGGTTCTGGCGATCGAACGCGGCGGTCTGGTCATAGTTCGACCCGGCGGTCGAGTTGAACAGGTTCCGGCGGTCGTTCGAGTTGGTGTAGGCATAACCCAGCGTGAAGTAGCTCGAGCCCTCGGCCGTGAAGATGCCGCGGTCGAAATTCTTCGACAGGATCGCCGACGCGACATGGCTGTCGTAGCCCTTCGAGTTGGTCAGCATCAGCTCGTCGTCGCGCGACGTCCCGAAGCAGGCGGCGGTGACGCCTTCCCAAACCGGAGCCGGACCGACGGAGACGAGTTCCGCATTGCAGCCCGCGCGGGTCGGGTCGATCGCCTGGTAGATCGGACGGCCGTCGACCGTGAAGCCCGGATTGTCGCTGTCGATCGCCTTACGGATGTCCGGAGTCTGCGAAAGATCGACGATCGTGAACGGATCCTTGTAGTGGCTGTAGATGTAGTCGAGGTTCAGACGCCAGCCGCTGAAGAAGCCCGTGTCGGCGAAGTTCAGCTTGGTCTGGAAGCCCAGGTTCGCACGGAACACGGTGGGCATCTTGATGTCCGGATCGATCGACTGCGTATCGCCGAGGCCGTTCGCGGCGCTGGCGACGCCGGCATCCACGACGCACTGCGGCACGCCGGTGAAGACGCCGCCGGTGACGACATCGATCTGGCCGGCCGGGCAGGTTCCGCCCTGCGACGTTCCCTGGGAGTTGCCGAAGCCGTTGTTCTGGAAGGCGTTGCCGAACCACACCAGCGGGTCGCCGCCGGAGAAGATTCCGACGCCGCCCTGAAGCTTGCTGTCCGACAGCAGGCTGAAGTCGGCCACGTCATAGGTGAAGCCAAGGCGCGGCAGATAGATCGGGTCGATATCGCTGAAGCCCGTGTCGTTGCCGAAGCCGTAGCGTTCGACGAAGTTCGGGTTGAGCAGCGGATGATCGCCGTCGAACCAGTCGGTGCGCAGGCCGAGCACGACGTTCAGCCGGTCGTTCACCCGCCAATCGTCCTGGAAGTAGAGCGAGTAGATGCTCCGCTTGAAGGCCGCTGCGGCGTCGTTGATGTCGCCGGTGAAGGAGAAGTTGCCGAAGGCGCCTTCGGTCTGGCCGGGAACGACGTTGAACGGACGCGTATCCGTCTGGTTGCTGCCGAAACCGGGCGACAGCAGGCCTTGCTCAAGGTCCGCGATGTTGCGGAAGACCAGCGTACCCGTGGCATTCTGGACGAACAGGTTGAAGATGTCCGCCTGGTTGAGCTCGAAGCCCAGCTTCAGCTTGTGGTCGCCGGCATCGAGGTTGGCGACCGCGCGATACTGGTCGAGCCGGGTCTTGAGGTCGTTCGCGGAACGCGACGTGCCGGGGCCGGCAAGAACCGTTCCGTCGGGGATGGCCTGGCCGATCGGGCTCGACCCCAGCGGCGGATTGTCCACGCCGACGATGATGCGCGGGATCGGATTGCCCGACTGGGCCTCGCCGCCGCCGATCGGGTCCTGGAGGTCCTGGATGTCCGAACGCGAATAGCGCAGCTCGGTCGAGAAAATGTCGCTCCACCGCGAATAGAGGCGGCCGGAGTAATAGTCGGAATCGGTACCGCTAATGAAGAAGGTGTTGAGGCCGGTGATCTGGGGCGACGACCCGGTGAAGAAATCGTCGCTGCGGACGGTCGATTCCTTGAGCTTCTGGTAGGTCAGCTCAAGCCGATGGTCGTCGTTGATCTGCCAGTCGATGCGAGCGAAGTAGCGGTCGTTCTTGAACGGACGGCTCTTGACCAGCGGACCGGTGTCGATGCCGTAGACGTTGCGAAGGACCTCGGAGATCGCTTCGAACTGCTCGACGGTGACGCCGGGGACCTCATTGGTGAAGCCGCCACCGACGGGACCATCGTCCTGGGACGCTCCGGCTTCCTGATGCTCGTAAGCGCCGAAAAAGAAGAGGCGGTCCTTGAGGATCGGTCCGCCGAGCGCGACGCCCCAGCGCTTGTCCGGCTCGATCGGTCCGACCGGGCGACCGGCAACGGAATCGCCGCGAAGGCCGCTGTCGGAATATTCGAAGAAGGCATCGCCGTGGAAGCGGTTGGAGCCCGAGCGGGTGACGACGTTGATCGCGCAACCCGTGAACTGGCCATATTCGACGTCGAACGGCGCGAACTGGACCTGGGTTTCGCGGACCGCGTCATAGGGGATCGGGGTCGAGCTGCGCGACGAGAAGCCGGTGTCGTTGAGGCCGTAGATGTCGCCCTGCGAAATCCCGTCGACGGTGAAGGCGTTGCCGCGGTCGTTGCCGCCAAGGCAGGAGATGCGGTCGGCGCCCGAGCCGCCGGTCGCGACGTCCTCGCGGTCAAGGCTGACGCGCGGGTCGATGCGGATGATGTCGCGCACGTCGCGGTTGAAGGTCGGCGCGGACTGCATGACCTCGGTGCCGAAGGACGTGCCGGGCCCGGTCTCGAGCTGGGTCGCGCGGACGCGGGTGCCGGTGACGACGATCGTGTCGGTCGTGACCTTTTCGGAGACGGCATCGAGCGAGAAGGTAAGCTGGGTTGCGCCCTGCAGGTTGGTGACGATCTGTTCGACCGTCTGGCCCTGGTAGCCGCTGGCTTCGGCGGTGACCGTGTAGGGGCCGCCGGTCTGCAGGTTGCGGGCCGTGAACAGGCCGTCGTTGGTGGTCGTCAGCTCCTGGCTCGCGCCGGTGCGGGTGTCGGTGACCGTGACGTTGGCATTGGCGATCGGAGCGCCCGACGCGTTCGTCACCTGGCCGGTAATTTCGGTGGTAATCTGCTGCGCCATGGCAGGAGCGGCCACGACGGTGATGGCCATCGGCGCGACCAGCGCGCTGGAGCAGAGCAGGAACAGTTTTTTCACGAGACACCCCAATGAATGAAGACGACAAACCGATCGGTCGCGGCGGCTGGTTAGGGTCCGGATAAGACAAACAGGTGACCGCCCGCGGCGGGCTCCACCTGATCTTCTTAACGTTGCAAATTTCCCACCCGGACGCGCCACCCCGCGCGACTCACCTTGCCGCTACAGCAAAGTTTCGCCGTCCGAACAAGGGTGTAAGTCCGCTGCGGAGAGCAACAGGCATTCAACCGATGCAAGCGTGCAACGTTCAGGCCGTGGCCGGACGATCCAATTTCCGCCCCAGCCCGACGAAGAGATAGATGAGCGGGGGCACCAGGATCAGGGAAAGGACCACCTTGGCGAGCATCTGGCCAAGCAACAGCTCGGCGATTGGGAACACGCCATAGAAAGCGACGGTGATGAAGATCAGCGTGTCGACAATCTGGCTCAGCACGCTGGCGATGGCTGAGCGCAGCCACAAAAGGCGGGCGCCCTCGCTGCCCTTCAACTTGCTGAAGATCGTCACGTTGAGAAGCTGCGACGTTCCGTAGGCGAGAATGCCGCCAAGCCAGATTCGCGGCGTCCCTCCCATGATGGTGTTGAAGGATTCCAGCCGGGCCGGATCCATGTCCTTCGATGCCGGCACCGCCAGCACCAACAGGCTGAGCAGCAAGGAGGCGATTAGAGGTACGAAGCCGATCAGGACCAGCTTGTTCGCGGTCTCGCGGCCATGAAGCTCGGCCACCGCGCTGGACGTGATGACGAGGAGCAGGAAGGCGAATATCCCTGCCTCGACCGCCAGCGGCCCGAGCGCGACCTGCTTGTTGCCGAGCACGCCGGCGATGCAGACCATGCCGCCATAGAAAATGGCGAAGGCGAACAGGGAGCGGGAAATGGCGGGCGATTGCGGTGCGTCGGTCATGGGGGCG
This sequence comes from uncultured Sphingomonas sp., assembly GCA_965649725.1. Lineage (GTDB taxonomy): Bacteria > Pseudomonadota > Alphaproteobacteria > Sphingomonadales > Sphingomonadaceae > Sphingomicrobium. The sequence continues at coordinate 2,679 of CBFGLY010000049.1, read as the reverse complement.
AAGGCGTAGCGGGTTGGCGGCGCCGCGCAAGCCCTCGGTCCATTGACCCGCCCAACCGCCAAGGCTAGGCGGGCGCGCTTTTCCCGATTCCACAAGGACTTCGCGCGACCCGCTCATGGCCGATCCAACGCTTGATATCGTTGCCATGGGGGATGCGATCGTCGACGTGATCGCCTCGTGCGAGGACGATTTCCTGGTCGAGCACAAGCTGCCCAAGGGGTCGATGCAGCTGCTGACGCCGGCTCAGGCCGACGATCTTTATGCCGCGATGGGCGTCGCTCGCGAGATGTCGGGAGGGTCCGCGGCCAATTCGATGGCCGGAATCGCGGCGATGGGCGGCAGCTCCGCCTTCATCGGCCAGGTCGCCGAAGACCAGCTTGGCCTGATTTTCGAGCATGACATGCACGCGCTCGGCGTGCGCTTCGAAACGCCGCCGCTGGAAGGCGGACCGCCGACGGGCCGATGCCTGATCCTGGTCACGCCGGACGGTCAGCGGACGATGAACACCTGCCCGGGCGCGAGCCACGAACTGTCGGCCGATGCCCTGGATCGCGACCTGATTGCGTCCGCGTCGATCCTGTTCCTCGAAGGCTATCTGTTCGGGCCGAACAAGCCGCGCGCAGCGATGATGGAAGCGATCAAAATCGCCCATGCCGCCGGCCGGAAAGTCGGTTTCACGCTCAGCGAAAGCGTCTGCATCGCCGAGCGCAAGGAGCCGTTCACCCAGATGATCGACAGCGGCGGCGTCGACCTGCTCTTCGCAAACGAAGACGAGGCGCTTCAGCTGACGGGCCGGACCGATTTGCAATCGGCGCTTGACGAGCTGAAGGCGAAGGTGCCGACGCTGGTCATCACCAAGGGGCCCGACGGCGCGATCGGGGTCGAGGAAGGCGAATATATCTCGATCCCCGCCGCGCCGGTCCAGCAGGTCATCGATACGACCGGCGCGGGCGATTTGTTCGCCGCGGGCTTTCTCACGGCGCGGTGCAAGGGCGCCGGCCTGGAACGCTGCCTTTGGACCGGCGCGATTGCCGCGGGCGAGGTCATCAAGCACTATGGCGCCCGGCCGATCGTCGACCTGAAGGCGCTGATCCAGCTATGACCATCCAGCGGCTCGCGGTTTACTGCGGCTCCGCACCGGGAGCCGATCCGGCCTTCGCCGAAGCGGCGCGCGAGCTTGCGCTGCTGATGGTCGAGCGGAAAATCGACCTGGTTTATGGCGGCGGCAAGCTGGGCCTGATGGGCATCGTCGCCGACACGGTGCTAGACAATGGCGGCTGCGCCTATGGCGTCATTCCCCAGGCGCTGGTGGATCATGAGGTCGCGCACCACGGCTGCACCGAGCTGCACACCGTCGGCAACATGCATGAGCGCAAGGCCAAGATGACCGAGCTCGCCGACGCGTTCGTCTGCCTGCCGGGCGGAATCGGGACGCTCGACGAGATGTTCGAGGCGTGGACATGGAACGCGCTCGGCTACCATGCGCAGCCCTTCTGCCTGCTCAACGTCCATGGTTTTTGGGACGGCCTCGCGGACTTCATGGATCATGTCGTCGACAGCGGATTCCTGAGCCAGGCGCGTCGGACGCAATTGCTGAAAGCGGACAGTCCGCGCGATGCGCTCGACCTACTGGACGAAGCGGTCAAAAGCGCTGCACAAGGCGTCACCTGGTAAAAACGCTCGGGGGAGGGGCGCTGCATCCATGAATCAATTGCTCGGCCTTGTCGGCATCGCCGTCATCATCCTGATTGCCGTCGTCTTTTCGTCCAACCGCAAGGCGATCCGCCTGCGCGTCGTCGGCGCGGCTTTCGCGCTTCAGGCGGCGCTGGCCTTCCTGGTGCTGAGGACGCCGTGGGGACGGGCTGCGATCCAGGGAATGTCCGAAGGCGTGTCCAGCCTTCTCGGCTACGCCACCAAGGGGACGGAGTTCCTGTTCGGACCGACCGCGACCAACCCGCTGGCCAATACGTTCGCCATCGCGGCGCTGCCGGTGATCATCTTCTTCGCAAGCCTGGTCGCCATCCTCTACCATCTCGGAATCATGCAGCGGATCGTGAAGTGGGTCGGCGGCGCGATCGGCTGGGTGACGGGCGTCAGCCGGGTCGAATCGCTCGGCGCTGCGGCGAACATCTTCGTCGGCCAGTCGGAAAGTCCGCTGGTGGTGCGGCCCTACCTCCCGGCACTTCCGCCCAGCCATTTGTTCACCCTGATGAGCGTCGGCATGGCTGGCGTCGCGGGCACGATCCTCGCTGCTTATGCCAGCCTGCTTGGCGCGCAATATCTCCCCTATCTGCTGGCCGCGGCGTTCATGTCCGCGCCGGGCGGAATCCTGATGGCCAAGCTGATCATGCCCGACGAACCTCCGGCGGCTGACGAGCTGGAGCTGAAGGGAGGCGCGGTGGTCGCGCCGGAGGACGAGATCGAGGTCGATACGTTCGAGGAAGGCGAGCGGCCGGCGAACATTATCATGGCCGCTGCCCAAGGCGCCCAGACCGGCGTCAAGCTGGCGGTCGCGGTCGGCGCGATGGTGCTGGCGTTCGTCGCGCTGGTCGCGCTCGCCAACGGCATCCTCGGCGGGATCGGCGGCTGGTTCGGTCATCCCGAGTGGAGCTTCCAGGGGCTGGTCGGCCTGATCTTCTCGCCCGTCATGTATCTGATCGGCGTGCCGTGGAACGAGGC
>CBFGLY010000048.1:0-7518 GCA_965649725.1 uncultured Sphingomonas sp. | reverse complement strand
CGACCCTCGAGGAGTGGGTGCTTTCCGGAGACCATGCTCCCGCCGCCCACGAAGCCGCCGCCATCGCCGACCAGATCGGCATCGACCTCTCCCGCCCCACCGCCACCGCCAGCGGCGGAGAACGCCGCCGCGCCGCGATCGTCCGGGCGCTGGCGCAGGACCCCGACGTGCTGCTGCTGGACGAGCCGACCAATCACCTCGATCTCGGCGCGATCGACTGGCTCGAAGACTGGCTGAAGCGGTTCAAGGGCGCCTTCATCGTCATCAGCCACGACCGCACCTTCCTCACCCGCCTGACCAAGTCCTGCCTGTGGCTCGACCGCGGCAACATCCGCCGGGCCGAGATCGGCTTCGGCGGCTTCGAGGCGTGGACCGAACGCGTCTATGAGGAGGAGATCAGGGCCGCCGAAAAGCTGGACGCCAAGCTCAAGCTCGAACTTCACTGGCTGCAACGCGGGGTCACCGCGCGCCGCCGCCGCAACCAGGGCCGTCTCGCCAAGCTGAACGAAATGCGCGCCCAGCGCGCGGCGATGCTCGGCCCCGCGGGCTCGGCCAAGCTCGGCCTGGCCAAGGACGAGGTGAAGACCAAGACGGTGATCGACGCCGAACATGTGTCGAAAGCCTTTGGAGAGCGGCAGATCATCCGCGACTTCTCGCTTCGCATCCAGCGCGGCGACCGCATCGGCCTGGTCGGCGCCAACGGCACCGGCAAGACCACGCTTCTCAAGCTGCTGACCGGCGAACTCGCGCCCGACAGCGGCACCGTCACCCGTGCCAAGACGCTGTCCGGCATCGTCATCGACCAGCAACGCAAGCTGATGGAGCCGACCCGCCGGGTGCGCGACGTCCTTGCGGAGGGTGGGGACTGGATCGAAGTCCGCGGCGCCAAGAAGCATATCAAGGGTTATCTCAAGGAATTCCTCTTTTCGCCCGACCTCACCGAGGCGCCGGTCGGATCGCTCTCCGGCGGCGAGCGTTCGCGGCTGTTGCTTGCGCGCGAATTCGCCCGGGCGTCCAACCTGCTGGTGCTCGACGAGCCGACCAACGACCTCGACCTCGAAACGCTCGACCTCTTGCAGGAAGTCATCGCCGACTATGAAGGCACCGTCCTGATCGTCAGCCACGACCGCGATTTCCTCGACAAGACGGTGACCGTGACTCTCGGCCTGGACGGCTCGGGCAAGGTCGACATCGTCGCCGGCGGCTATGAAGATTGGGCGAAACGAAAATCCGCCCCTCCCGCCAAAGCGGGAGGGGAAGAGCGCGCAGCGCGAAGGGGAGGGCCTGTCTCCTCCGACAAGCCTTCCCCCGGCCCATCCCGCTCCGGCCGGGGAAGCAAGCTATCTTACAAGGACCAGCGCGATCTCGACCGCCTACCGGGCGAAGTGGCGCGCATCGACGGGGAGATTGCGGCGATCGAGGAGCTTCTCCACGACCCCGATCTCTACGCCCGCGACCCCGCCCGGTTCGACGAGCTAAGCCGCCGCTCCGCCGCGCTCCGCGAGGAGAAGAATGCCGCCGAGGAGCGCTGGCTCGAAGTCGCGGAGCTTGCGGAAAGCCTGTCCGGCTAACCGCGTCCGGGAAAATGCGGAGCAATCCAGTCGGGGGCGCGCTGGATTGCTCCGCCCCCCGGATACGGGCCGGGGGATCCTTGCAAGACGCTTAGGAGCGGCGGGCTGCTTCCGTCCGCTCGGCGATCCGCTTCTCAAGGATGGTCAGCGGCATCGCCCCTTCCTTCAGAATCTCATGGAAACGCTTGAGATCGAATTTGGGCCCAAGCGCCTTCTTGGCATTCTCCCGGGCGCGAAGCCAGGCGATGTGCCCGATCTTGTAGCTGCAGGCCTGGCCGATCTGCGTGCAATAGCGCTCCACTTCACGCTGGGAGCGGGGGCGGGCGAAGCCGGTGGTGTTGACCATATAATCGGTCGCCTGCTCGCGGCTCCACTTCTTGGTGTGAAGCCCGGTGTCGATCACCAGCCGCGATGCGCGGAACAGGAAGGACTGGAGATAGCCGGCGCTCTCGATCCCCTTGTAGCCGCCGATTTCGTCCGCCAGCTGCTCCGAATAAAGCGCCCAGCCTTCCGAATAGGCCGAAAAGCCGCCGATCTTGCGGAGCGTCGGAATATCGTCGGACTCCTGCGCCAGGCTGATCTGCAGATGGTGGCCCGGAACGCCCTCATGATAGGTTAGCGACGGAAGCGAATATTTCGGCCAGTCGCCGGTGTCCTTCAAATTGATGAAGTAGATCGCCGGCCGCGACCCGTCGAGCGCGGCGCGGTTGTAATAGCCGTTCGACGCTCCGTCCTGGATCTCGACCGGGACGCGGCGGATTTCCAGCGGCTGGGTCGGCAGCGTTTCGAAGGCGTTGGGCAGCCGCGCATACATGTCCTTCACGCCCTGGTTGAGGCTGGCGATCAGGGCGGCGCGGCCTTCGTCGGTGTTGGGATAAAGCTGGCTCGGCTCGACGTTGAGCGCCGCCAGCCGCTCGCCGACGCTGCCCTTGGTGTAGCCCGCGCCTTTCAGGATCGTATCGAGCTGCGCGCTGAGCTCCGCGACCTGGGCGAGGCCGAGCTTATGCACTTCCTCGGGCGAGAATTTCGTCGTCGTCGCCTGCTCCAGCGCCGCGGCATAGATGGCGTCGCCGTTGGTCAGGCGCCACGCGCCGTCGCCCGGCCGCGTGGTCGGACGAAGCTTCTCCATCAGCGCGATCTGGCGATCGAGAGCCGGATAGATTTGCTTGTCGACGATTTCGGCCGCGCGGCGCTGCCAGTCGCCCGCAATCTTCTTCTCGGCGGTCCGGCGAACGATCGAATCGACCATCGTATTCTCGGCCGCTGCGCCGGAGCGAAGCTTCTTCATCTGGCCAAGCGTCAGGTCGATCGACCAGTCCGGCGCAAGGAAGCCGCGAGCCGCCTGGACGCGCTGCTCCTCGCTGTCGTTGTCGATCGCCTGGTCGACCAGCGCGAGCCGCGACAGATAGGCTTCCGCGTCGGCCGCGTCGTTGATCGTGTGGGCCGTGTTGAGAAAGTCGGGGTAGGAGAAATAGGCGCCGCCCTGCTGCATGATCGGATAGGGGCGCTGAACGGAATCGATGTTGAAGCGCGACGCGGCGACGCTTCCGCTTTCCAGCTGATAGAGGACGACGTCGCGGTTGAGCTTGCCGCTATCGCTCAGGCCGCCCGGCGCGATGGCGCGAACCGCGGCCTGGTTCTTGCGGTTCAGCGCCAGGTCTTCCGCGCGGGCGACAGCAGCCGGTCGGACATCGAGCTTCGACTTGAGGTCGGCATTGGCGCCCTTGTCGAGGCCAAGCGAGCTGGCAAGCTCGGGCGAGCGGCGGACGCGATCCTTGAAGATATCGTCGAACAGCGCGTTGAGCTTGGCATCGCCGGGAGCGGCCTTCGGCTGCGCCGCAAAGGATGGGCCGGCGGAAAGGGCGAGGCCTGCCGCCGACGCGCTGCCGACGGTCAGGAAAGAACGGCGATCCATGAGCGAGACTCCCCGGGAAAAGAAAGGGGGGAGCCTAAGAGTTAGGCACCGACGGACAATGCCGTTCGTCGAACCAGCGGCTACGTTTGCAGATGATACTGCTTCATCAGGTCGTAGAGAGTCGGCCTGCTGATCCCCAGCAGCTTGGCCGCGCCGCTGATATTATTGTCGGTCCTGGTGAGGGCCTGGTGGATGGCCCGCCGGTCGGCGACTTCACGCGCCGCGCGCAGGTTGATTGGCAGCGTCTGGCCTTCGCTGCTCCGCTCTCCGGGGAGGTCGAGGTCGGCGGCTCCGACCAGCTTTCCGTCGGCCATGATCACCGCCCGCTTGATGCGGTTCTCCAGCTCCCGGACGTTGCCGGGCCAATTGTAGCCGTCGATCGCGTCGGTCGCGTCGGGCGCGAGGCCCTGCACCTTGGGGTTCATCTCCCGCGCGAACCGGTTGACGAAATTGCGGGCCAACAGGACCGCATCGCCCGCGCGCTCGGCCAGGCACGGGATTTTCACGACGATTTCCGCCAGGCGATAATAAAGGTCGTCGCGGAAGCGGCCGTCGGCAATCATCGCGTCCAGGTCCTGGTGGGTGGCGCAGACGATGCGCGTATCGACCGCGATCGGGGAACGGCCGCCGATGCGCTCGATCACCCGCTCTTGCAGAAAGCGCAGCAGCTTGACCTGGAGGGGCAGCGGGATGTCGCCGACCTCGTCGAGGAACAGGGTTCCGCCCTGGGCGAGCTCGATTTTGCCCGGGGTGGTCTTGACCGCTCCGGTGAAGGCGCCGCGCTCATAACCGAACAGCTCGGCCTCCAGCAGATTCTCCGGGATCGCCGCGCAATTGATGGCGACGAACTCGCCCTTGGCGCGAGGGCTCTTTTCATGGACCGCGCGGGCGAGCAGTTCCTTGCCGGTGCCCGACGCGCCGAGCAGCATGACCGACACGTCGGCATTGGCGACCCGCTCGATCGTCCGGGCGACCTTCAGCATCTCCGGGCTTGCGGTCAGCAGCGCGCCGAGCGCTTCCGCTCCGCCGCCATTGGCTTCCAGGCGGCGGTTCTCGGCCTCGATTTCGTAGACGTGGAAAGCGCGGCTGACGATCAGGCCAAGCTCGTCGATATCGACCGGCTTGCGGTAGAAATCATAGGCGCCGAGCGCGATCGCCTTCAGCGCGCTTTCCCGCGCCCCGTGGCCCGAGGCGACGATCACCTTCGTGTCGGGCTTCAGCCTCAGGATTTCCTGCAAGGTGGCGAAGCCTTCGGTCGTTCCATCCGGATCGGGCGGAAGGCCCAGGTCCAGCGTGACGACCGCGGGCTCGTGAAGCCTCACCAGCTCGATCGCCTGGGCGCGGTCGCCGGCGCTGACCACGCGATAGCCTTCATAGGCCCATTTGAGCTGGCGCTGCAGGCCCTCGTCGTCTTCGACGATCAGCAGGACCGGAAGCTCGGCGACGGGATGTTTATGCTCGGTCATGCGATTTTCCGCTGGGGTTCGGCCGCGGGCTTGGCGGCGGGAAGGACGATGGTGAAGCTGCTGCCGGCGCCGGGCTTGCTTTCGACGATCAGGCGTCCGCCCATGGCGGAGATCAGGCTCTTGGCTTCGAACGCGCCGACCCCGAATCCGCCTTTCTTGGTCGAGGCGAAGGGCTGGAACAGGCGGGTTCGGATGAAATCGGCGTCCATGCCGCTGCCGGCGTCGGCGATGACGATGCTGGCCTGCCGCTCGTCCCCCGTCATCCGCACGTTGACCGGTTCGCCAGCTGCGCTTGCGTCCACCGCGTTCTGGAGGAGGTGCCCCAGGGCCTGCTCAAGCAGCAGCGGGTCTGCCATCACCCAGACATTGCCGTCGCCCAAGAGCTTGACCTCATGGTCGCCGCGCTTCGCCGCGATGGCGGAGGTGACGATCGGACGAAGCGGCGCAGGCTCCGGTTTTGCCGGACGCTGGTCGGCCGCGGGGGCCAGGCGGGCCAGCAGGTCGTTCATCTTGCCGACCGAGCCTTTGAGGGTCGCGACCATGTCGCTCCTGAAATCGGCGTTGTCGGCATGCCGCTCGGCATTGCGGGCGAGCAGGGAGAGCTGGCTGACGAGATTCTTCACGTCGTGGAGAATGAAGGCGAAGCGGCGATTGAAGTCCTCGAAGCGCTGCGCGTTCATTAGCGCCTGCTGGCCGTGCGCCTCCGCAAGCGAGGACGCTGCCTGGCGCCCTGCCGTGCGAAGAAGGTCGAAATCCTCCCAGTCGAGCGGGCGGCGATAGTCGGGAGCGGCAAGCAGGACGAGGCCCACCAGCCGGTCGTCATGGATCAGCGGAACGCCGGTCCAGGCCTGCTTCTCGCCCAGCAGCGGCTGGGGAATGTCGAGCTCGAGGTCCCTGGCATCGGCCCATCCGCCGGTCTGGGCGTCGAAATCGATGATCCGGCCTTCGGCTCCGACCGACAGCCAGAAGGCCAGTGCCTCCGCGCCAGGGATCGCCGCGCCCGGATTGGCGTTGCCCGACCAGTTCCAGCTCGCGGCAGGCTCGATCGAACCATTCTCGTCGGCGATCAGCAGGATTCCGCCCGGAGCGTCGAGGATGTCGGCGAAGGCCTTGATTACCCGCTGTCCCAGCGGCGGCGCGTCGGGACCCGTGGCACCGATCGTCTCGGTAAAGCGCAGCCACTCCGTCCGGTAATCGTAGCGATGCTCGAACAGATGCTTGGCGATCTTGACCTTGGCCCAGCCGCGCGCCCGGCTCGACGGGAGCAGGACCATCGCCCCCACCGTCATCGCCGCCAACAGCGCGACCAGCAGCGCCCGGGTCCAGTCGAAGCCCGACCCTCGAAGCGCGGTCACCAGCACCGCCATCACCGCGAAATAGGCGCAGATGGCGAGCAGCGAGAGACTCTGGAAGGTGGCCGCGCGCGACAGCCGGATTCGCCAGTCCGCGCCTCGGCCTCCGCCGAAAGCGAACAGCGGCGCGGCGATCGCAAGCGCCATCCCGCGCCAATCGAACAGGCCCCGTGCCGAGGACGGATCGAAATAGGCGATGGTGTAGAGGTTGAGGTCGTAGGCCCACATGAGGGCGAGGGCGAGCATTGCCAGGCGGATGCCGCTGCGGCTGGACGGCGCCGCCTGGCCATAGAGATTGTGGACCAGCACCAGGGCTCCGGCGGCGGCCGTCAGTCGGAGGATGATGGCGGTGACGACCAGCGCGTGGCCGCTGCTGATCCCGCCGGTGTCGATGACCAGCGGCAGGGCGTCGACCACCAGCTGCAGGCCGAGCACGCCGGCGACGGCCGCATAGACTGGCCGGACGCCGAGCTGCTCCTCGCTGCTGTCGATGCCCGCGAGCCGGTAGAGCACTCCGACCCAGACGAGGTTGCGCGCGGTCTCCGAATAGGCGGCGAGCATCGTCGTCGGAGCGAGCGCGGTGACCCATGCCCAGACTCCGGTCAGCGCGAACGCCGCCAGCAGCATCCGCTGCTCGCTCTCGCCAAGGCCGCGCCGAAGCTCCCACAAGGTGAGCGAGGCGAACAGCGCCGCCGCGAGCGCGTGCGTCCAGAAGGCGATCAGCGCTTCCACGCGCGGCCTGCTGTAAGATTCGCCGACATGGCCAAAGTGTCGCTAAATTTTACAAATATAAGGTGAACGCTGGCGCGGCAGGCCCGTTATGCGCATGGTGGCGAGCATGGACGACGAGACGAGGGGGCGGCCGATCCGTCCGGTGATATTGGCGGGCGGCGCAGGGACCCGGCTGTGGCCGCTGTCGACTGCCGAGCGACCCAAGCATTTGTTGCCGCTGCTGGGTGAAGAGACGCTGTTCCACCAGACCCTCGCGCGTTTCGGCGAAGGGTTCGCGCCCCCGATCATCGTCGCCAACCGGGCCCAGGAAGCCGACCTGCGCGCGGTCGCCCCGGAAGGATCGCGGATTCTGCTCGAACCGATGAAGCGGGACAGCGCGGCGGCCATAGCGCTCGCGGCGGAGCTTGCCGACGGGGACGAGCTACTCCTGGTATGCCCGAGCGATCATTTCATTGCGGATGTCGCCGCCTTTCACCGGGCGA
>CBFGLY010000047.1:0-7533 GCA_965649725.1 uncultured Sphingomonas sp. | reverse complement strand
GACGGCACGTTCAGCGTGGGCGACCGCACCTTCAACTGGGAAGTCGTCGGCAACTTCGGCCGTTCCAAGACCAAGGGCCGCGAACCGGCGCTGGTCCAGCAGAACTTCGAGAATGCGGTCAACGCGGTTGACGACGGAAACGGCAACATCATCTGCGCGCCGGGCTACACCAATGCCAACATCGAAACGCTGAGCTCCACCTGCGCTCCGCTCAACCTGTTCGGCAACGGCCGGGCATCGCAGGCTGCGCTCGACTACATCACCGCGATCGCCGACCCGACGGGCATCAACAAGCAATATGTCTTTACGGCGTCGGTTGCCGGCCCTGTCACCAGGCTGCCGGGCGGCGACCTCAGCTTCGCGCTGGGTGTCGAGCACCGCAAGGAATCGACCGATTTCGACCCGGGCAAGTTCTTCTTCGGCGACGACGATCCCGATCCGCTGGTCGACGACAATGGCGACGGCGATCCGGCGAACGACCGGGTTCAGTTCGGCCGTTCCATCCCGATCTTCCCGGTCAAGGGCAAGTTCCACACGAACGAAGTGTTCGCCGAGCTTCGCGCTCCGATCATCGGACCGTCGAACGGCATCACCGGCATCCGCAGCCTTGAGCTGCACGGTGCGGCCCGCCTGGTCGACCACAGCACCGCGGGTTCGGACTGGACCTATACGGTCGAAGGCCGGTGGGGCATCATCCAGGACATCGCGGTTCGCGGTAACTTCACCCACGCCATCCGCGCGCCGGCGATCACGGAAGTGTTCAACCCATCGAGCACCTTCTTCGGCTTCGCCGTCGATCCCTGCGATTCGAGCAACCTCGACAACGGACCGGACCCGGCGACCCGCCAGGCGAACTGCCTTGCCGCCGGTCTCGATCCCGACTTCGAGGCGCTGTCGAACCAGCGTTCGTTCCACCAGTCGCTGCGTGGCAACGTCGATCTCGACAACGAGCGTTCGAATGCCTGGTCGGTTGGCGTCATCCTCAATCCGCGGTTCATCCCGGGCCTGACGATTTCGGCCGACTATCTGGACATCAAGCTGAAGGACGCGATCACGTCCTTCTCCGCGACCCAGGTCGTCAACAGCTGCTACGACTCGACCGGCTTCCCGGACACGGAGTTCTGCGATCTCGTCTCGCGTGACGAGGACGGCCAGCTCGACTTCGTCGAGACCCGTTATTTCAACGCGGCCGAGTATCACTACCAGGGCATCCTGGGCTCGCTCGACTATCGCCGGAACACGCCGTTCCTCGGCGCGGACAGCCAGGTCGGACTCAACGTCAGCTATCAGTATCTGAAGACGCTGACGCAAAAGGCCGACAAGGACAGCGCCGCCGGCACGATCGACGGCAGCATCGGTTATCCGCATCATTCGGCGGTGGTGAACCTCAACTACCAGAACGGCGTGTTCGGCTGGTTCACTTCGGTCAACTACACCGGCAAGGTGAAGGAAGATCCGGATGCCGCGCCCAACACCTATGAATTCCCGAACCGCAAGGCCGTCGCCTTCGTGAACACGGGGATCAGCTTCGACATCAACAATGTCGGAGGGCGCCGGATCGGCAAGGGCATGACCTTCCGGGTCGTCGTCGACAACATCTTCGACACCAAGCCGCCCTATCCGTCGCCCGCCGGCGGTGGCGTGGTCAGCTACTTCCCGGGAGTCCTGGGCCGTTACATCCGTTTCGGCGCTTCGGCGAAGTTCTGATCCGAAAGGGCAAAGGTAAGGGAAGGGGCCGCTCCGTTGGGGCGGCCCTTTTTCTTTGGCCATGCCGCCCGTATGACGAGGGGATGATGTTCGGGGGCCGCCAGCTTGACGGTTGACGCAAATACAGCCGCGGCGATTATCGTCATGGCGGCGATCTGGGTCGTCATCGCGGCAGTCCTTGCGATCCTTGCCGCGAAGCGCCTCCGGCGCGCCCAAACCGTGCTCGACGGGGCCAGGATGATGCGCGCCCTGCTCGACGCCGCACCGGCTCGGGCCCTGATGATCGGACCGGACGACCGTGTCGAAGTCGATGCCCAGCTGGCGCGGGAGCTTGGCGTCCCGACCCAGGTACGGCGGCTCGGGGACCTGTCCGGGGAAGACAAGGGCTTCAATCCCGAAGATCTTTCCGGCCTGGCTTCCGAAATCGAGGATGTCAGGCTCGGCGGGATCCCGGTCCGGCGGCAAATGCGGCTGTCCGGAAAGGATAGGGTGGTCGAACTGAGGGTGGCGCTGGCTCCGCCGCCCGCGAAGCCCGGCACGGTCCTGATTTGGCTGTTCGATATCAGCGTCGCGGACAGCGAACGCACCAAGCTGGCCAGCCGGCTGAAGCAGACGGAAGGCGCGCTGGACGCGCTTACCCACCTCATCGAAAGCGCGCCCTTCCCGATGTGGTATCGCGGGCCGGACCTCAGCCTCGGCCTCGTTAACGCGGCCTTCGTTGCCGCGGTGGAGGGCCGGGACGCCGCGGAAGTCATCGAGCGCGGCAGCGAACTGATCGACGCTGTCGGCGCGGAGAGCGCTCGGTCAGGAGCGGAGATCGCGATCGAATCCGGGCGGCCTTATTCGCGAACCCAGCCCGCGACGATCGGGCAGGAGCGGCGGGTGCTCCGCCTGGTCGACGTGCCGCTTCCCAGCGGCGCCGTGGCTGGTTTCGCGATCGACATGCAGGACCTCGAGGATGCGCGGCTGGAGCTGGCGCGCCACCAGGAATCGCAGCGCGAGCTGGCCGACCGGATGACCGCCGGCGCCGCCCAGTTCGACGGCGATCGGCACATCGCTTTCTTCAACCAGCCCTTCGCAATCATGGCCCAGTTGGAACCCGATTGGCTTTCGGAACAGCCGGAATTCGACCGCGTGCTCGAACGGATGCGTGAAAATGGACGGCTTCCGGAAGTGCGCGACTTCCCGGCGTGGAAGGCGGAGCGGCGGGCCTGGTTCACCTCGCCCGAAGAGACGATCGAGGAGGACTGGATCCTCGCCAATGGCGACCATCTGCGAGTCCTCGGCCAGCCCTTGCCCGATGGCGGGCTGCGCCTGATCTTCGAGGACCGGACCGAACAAGTGCGCCTGGCGTCTGCTCGCGACACGCTGCTGCGGGTGCGTGCCGCCACCTTCGACAATCTGTTCGAAGTCATCAGCGTGTTCGCGTCCGACGGCCGCCTCTACCTTTGGAACCGCAGGTTCAGCGAGGTCTGGGACCTGGACGAAAGCTGGCTTTCCGAGCATCCGCGCGTGGACGAGCTGGTGCCTGCCATGGCCAAGCGATTGGTCAATCCGACCGCAGCAGCACAGGTGCGAGAGCTGGTCCGCTCGACCACCAGCGGCCGGCAGTCGGGGACAGGGCGGGTCTCGCTGACCGACGGCCGGCATTTCGACTTCGCGGCCGTCCCGCTTCCCGACGGAAACGCGCTCTTCACGATGATCGACGTCACCGATTCCAGCAGGATCGAAGCCGCTCTTCGCGAGCGGGCGACTGCGCTGGAGGAGGCTGACCGGGTCAAGACCGACTTCGTCGCCAATATGAGCTATGAGCTGAGGACGCCGTTGACCTCCATTGGCGGCTTCGGTGAGATGCTTGCGGCGGGCTATGCCGGAAAGCTGCCGACCGCCGCCGCCGATTATGTCGCCGCCATCCTGGAGTCGGTCGAGCGATTGTCCAAGCTGATCAACGACGTTCTCGACCTCACCCAAGGCGATACCAAGGGGGTCGTCCTGGAACGCGAAAGGGTCGATCTGTCGGGCCTGTGCCGTTCGGTGGCCGATGCGTTGCGCGGGCGGGCGGAAGCGAAAGGGCAGGCGCTGGAGCTTGAGATCGACCCGTCGACGGGCAGCGTGATCGGGGACGCCCGGCGGCTCCGGGAATCGGTCGAACATATATTGCGCAACGCCGTCGCCTATACCGACGAAGGGGGCCATATCCTCTTGAAGGCGGAAGGTACGGAGGAGGCCGCTGTCGTGACCATCAGCGATGACGGTCCCGGGATCGACCCGAACGACCAAGGTCAGGTGTTCGATCGATTCCACCGATCGGGCTCGACGGCGAGAGGGGATGCCGCTCTCGGCCTGGGCCTGCCGCTGACCCGTCAGTTCATCGATGCGCACGGCGGAACATGCGAGCTACATTCCGAGCCCGGCAAAGGCACTTCGGTCGTCCTGACCATTCCCCGGGCGCCCCAATGAAGCTTGCCGACGAGGCTGCCACGCTCGCGGCCGGCGGGCGGCTGGCGAAGCAATTGCGTCCGGGCGACGTGGTCACGCTGTCGGGTCCGCTGTCGGCGGGCAAGACGACATTCGTCAGGGGCTTGCTGGCGGCGCTCGATCATCATGGAGAGGTGCCGAGCCCAAGCTTCGCCATCGTTCAGCCCTACGAAGAGCTTAGCCCTCCCGTTTGGCACGTCGACCTGTACCGCATCGAACAGCCGTCCGAGCTCGACGAACTGGGCCTCGACGAAATCGGTCCGGACGGGGTCCTGCTGGTCGAATGGCCCGAGCATGGCGGCAACAAATGGCCCGATGCGCTCGCTTTGTCGCTGGAAGTCCGGGAGGACGGCTCGCGCGCCTTGACAGCAAGGGTGCCTGCGGCATGGGAAGGGCGATGGCCTCTTCGATGATTCCGCCCGCCGGCGCTTCCGACTTCCTTGCCCGCCACGGTTGGGACCAGGCTGAGATCCTGCCGCTCGCGGGCGATGCCAGCTTCCGCCGCTATTTCCGGATTTTGGCCGGCGATCGGCGCGCCGTGCTGATGGACGCGCCGCCGCCGCACGAGGATCCCCGGCCGTTCGTGGCGATCGCCAATTGGCTTGAAGGGGTCGGGCTGACCGCGCCGCGGGTGCTGGCGGCGGACCTGGCGCAAGGGCTGCTCCTGCTCGACGATCTGGGCGATGCGCGGATGAGGGAATCGCTCGACGCCGATCCCGCGGCGGAACGCGATCTCTACGAGACGGCGGTCGATGTTCTCGTCCACCTGCACGGCCATCCGCCGATGGGCGATCTGCCGCCCCACGGCCTGGAGGAATGGCTGACCGAGCTCGAGCTGTTCCTCGACTGGTACGTGCCGGCAGTCGGCCTTGAAGGCGTCGACCGCGAAGGCTGGGAGGAAGCGTGGCGCGGGGTCCTTGGCGCGATCGCGAACGATGGACTTGGGCCGGTCACCGTCCTCAGGGACTATCATGCGGAAAATGTGATGCTGCTGGACGGCCGAGGAGGGATCGAGCGGTTCGGCCTGCTCGACTTCCAGGACGCGCTCGCGGGCCATCCCGCCTACGATCTCGTGTCCGTTCTGGAGGACGCGCGCCGGGACGTTCCGCCGGCTTTGGAACGCGAGATGATCGATCGCTATGTGGCCAGGACAGGCTCCGACGACCGGTTCGAGCAAGCCTATTGGGCTCTCGCGGCGCAACGGAATACGCGCATCCTCGGCGTCTTCTGCCGTCTTTGGAAGCGCGACGGGAAGGATCGGTACAAGCAGTTCCAGCCGCGCATGTGGGGCTTGCTGGAACGCGACCTTGAACATCCCTCGCTTGCCCCCGTTCGGGCCTGGTTCGATGCCAATGTGCCGCCATCTCATCGCGCTGCCGCCTGGAAGGAAGGCGCCGAGTGACTCGCAAGGCCCGCGCATTGTCGCTTCGTCCCGGTATCGACGCGAAAGTGCCCGATACCGCGATGGTGATGGCGGCAGGGCTGGGCAAGAGGATGCGGCCCTTGACCGCCACCCGCCCCAAGCCGCTGGTCGAGGTCGCCGGCAAGGCGCTGATCGACCATGTGCTCGACCGGCTTCGGGCCGCGGGCGTCGGGAAGATCGTCGTCAACGTCCATTACCTCGCCGACGCGCTCGACGCGCACCTCAAGTCGCGGGCGAGCGATTTCGATGTCCGGATCAGCGACGAGCGGGCGCTTCTGTTGGAGACCGGCGGGGGAATGATCCAGGCCGAACCGATGATCGACGCCGATCCTTTCCTGGTCATCAACAGCGATAATTTCTGGGTGGACGGACCGGCGGATACGCTGCGCCTGCTCGCCTCGCACTGGCGGGACGGCGAGATGGACGCCCTGTTGCTACTGGTGCCACAGGCCCGCGCCGGCAACCATGGCGGCCAGGGCGACTTCCACATGAAGGCCGACGGCAGGCTGGTCCGGCGCCAGAAGGGCAAGGTCGCGCCCTACGTCTATACCGGTATCCAGATGGTTTCGAAGCGGCTGCTGCGGGACGCGCCGGACGGGCCGTTCTCCACCAACATCCTGTGGGACCGGGCGATTGCCGAAGGACGCTGCTTTGGCGCCGTCCACCAAGGCCTGTGGTTCGATGTCGGCTCGCCCGCCGCAATTCCCGCCACCGAGCGCGCGCTGCAGGATGGCTGAACCCGGATTGTTTCAGCGCCGGGCCAGTTCCGATCCGCTCGTCTATTCCATTCCGGCTCACCGCAGTTTTTCGGATGCCCTGGCAATCGGCCTGATCGCTGCCCTCGGACGCGATCCGCTGGCGCTCGCCAGGGGGCGGGTGATCCTTCCCAACAACCGCGCGGTCCGCACGGTCACCGAGGCGTTCGTCAGGGCCAGCGGGGGCGGCCTGGTGCTTCCCCGACTGATCGCGGTCGGCGATCCCGAGCTTGGCGACCGTGTCGGCGGCGCGCTCGACCCGCTGGACCTAGCGGACGATATCCCACCGGCGCTCGACCCGCTTCAGCGGCAGCTGATGCTGGCCAGGCTGCTTCGGGCCGAAGGGGAGGGAGCGGCCGAGGCGATGCGGCTTGCCGCGACGCTGGCCTCGACCATGGACGCCCTGGCGATCGAGGAAGTGCCGGCTTCCCGCCTCGCGGGCGCGGTGTCGGAGACGGCCGAGCTGGCGGAACATTGGCTGCGATCGATCGAGCGGTTTCGCGCTGTCCTTAATCGCTGGCCGCAAATCGTCGCGGAGCGCGGGGCCATCGACCTGGCCGAGCGGCGCAGCAGGCTGCTCCATTCGATCGCCGCGCGCTGGGCCGACCGGCCGCCACCGGGCTTCACGATCGCCGCCGGGATCACCACCTCCGCACCGGCGATCGCCGCGCTGCTAGCGAGGATCGCAAGGCTTGAGGAAGGCGCGGTGGTCCTTCCCGCTCTTGCCGACGAGAGGGCCATGCCGGAGGCGGAGTGGGACGCGCTCGGCCCGGACGAGGACGGCCGCTGCGCCGAATTCCACCCGCAGTTCCACCTCAAGCGGCTGCTCGACCGCATGTCCGTGTCGCGCAAGGAAGTGATGCCGTGGGCCGGCGGCGGGCGCGCCGCTTCGACCGCGGCCCGCGGGAGGGCCGTTGTCAATGCCATGGCCATGCCGGCCTTCACGGACAAGTGGATGCGGCTTTCTCCGCCCGAACGCCGGCTGACCGGAATTCGAGTGGCGGAGCTCCCCGATCCCGCAAGCGAGGCGCAGGCGATCGCCATCGCCCTGAGGGAGGCCCTCGAAATGCCGGGCCGAACGGCCGCGCTCGTCACGCCGGATCGAAATCTTGCTGCCCGCGTGTCGGGTCACTTGCTGAGGTGGGGGATCGAGGCGGACGACAGCGCCGG
>CBFGLY010000046.1:0-7547 GCA_965649725.1 uncultured Sphingomonas sp. | reverse complement strand
CTGGGATGAGGCGATCGTTCATCAGCGGCCATGTGTTGGAAACGTAGCCGGCGTTGAGCCCCGCGACCCAGGCACCGAGCAGCAGCTGAACGAACAGGATGGCCCCGATGCCGAGGCTCATGGCCCGCAGACGGGAATGCTCATTCACGCCACTGCGGGCGAGCCGGCGGAGGTCCAGCGCGGTCCACAACAGTGCCGCCATGATGAACAGCGCCAGAAGAAGGTGGGCCGAAAGGCGGAAATGACTTACGTCGGTGCGGTCGACCAGTCCCGACATGACCATGTACCAGCCGAGCACGCCCTGCGACCCGCCCAGCAGGAACAGGCCGATCAATCGCCAGCCATAGCCTTGGGGGATAGCGCGCTTCACCGCGAACCATATCAAGGGGAGGGCGAACGCGACGCCGATCAAGCGGCCCAGGAGGCGGTGAGTCCACTCCCAGAAGAAGATATATTTGTAATGGGCCAGGTCCATCCCGGCCGGCCCGTTGATCTCCCGAAATTCCGGCGTCTGCTTGTAGAGGTCGAAGGCATGTTGCCACTGTTCGTGAGTGAGCGGTGGGATGGCGCCGCTGACCGGGTTCCATTCGGTGATCGAGAGGCCGCTTTCGGTAAGGCGAGTGATGCCGCCCACGACGACCATCAGGAAAACCAGCGCCGCCACGAACATCAGCCAGTTGGCGATAGCGAGCGGTCGCGGACTGCGGCCGATTTCGGCGGCGGATTGGGGGAGGGCCGATTCCATTTCGGGGCGCGATATGGCCGCATTGCAACGGCTTGCCAATAATGTGCGGCCCATGCCGAATGTGATATTGTAACTTTCACCAAGCGACGTTATATCCTGCGGCATGTCGCCGCTTGCGATTCCCACCCATCGGCTCGACCGCTACGCGATCGGTCTCAGCGGGCTGTGCCTCGTGCATTGCCTGGCGACGACGGTGTTGCTTGCGCTGGTCGCGAGCGCCGGCGGGATTCTCGGTGCGCCGATCATCCATGAGATCGGCCTCTCGCTGGCGATGGTGATGGGCATTTTCTCGCTCGGCCGCGGAATCCTGGAACATGGCTATACGATGCCCAGCGCGGTCGGCGGCCTGGGGCTCGGAGTGATGGCCGGCGCGCTCACCATGCCGCATGACGGCACCGAAGCGCTTTACACGGTCGTCGGAGTGGCGATTCTCGCGCTCGGCCACCGCCTCAATCATATCGCGGCCGAGTAGCCGCTTCCGCTTGCGGGCGGAGATTGTGAAGCTTATCTGACACTCATGGCCGGCCACTCCCATCAACTGCACCAGGGCGACTCGCTCCGCGATGCCGCGGCCCGGCGCATGACGGAGCGCGGGGAGCAGTGGACCGACATGCGCGCGTCGGTGTTCGAAGCCCTGGCCGGATTCGACAAGCCGGCCTCGGCCTATGACATCGCCGAAGCGGTTTCGAAGGCTCGCGGCAAGCGCGTGGCTGCCAACAGCGTTTATCGAATCCTCGACCTGTTCGTGGGCACCAACCTTGCCCGGCGGGTCGAAAGCGCCAACGCCTATGTCGCCAACGCCCACCCGGGCTGCCTGCACGACTGCATCTTCCTGATCTGCGACAATTGCGGGCAGGCGACCCACCTCGACAATGACAAGCTGTCCGGCGGCGTTCGCGAGGCAGCGGAAGGCGCGGGCTTCGCCGAAGTCCGTCCGGTGATCGAGGTTCGCGGCCGCTGCGGAGACTGCAGCTAGTCCATGCCGACCTCCCGCGTGCCGAAAATCTAGCCAGCAGCGATGGGGGGCCTCGAGATTGCGGCGGCGCTGCTAGGCGTCATCAACGTGGTGCTGGTCGTTCGCCGGTCGGTGTGGAACTACCCGTTCGGGATCGCGATGGTCTCGCTCTATTTCTTCGTCTTCCACGACGCAAAGCTCTACTCCGACGCGCTCCTCCAGATCTTCTTCCTGGTCATCCAGCTTTACGGCTGGTGGGCATGGACCCGGGCGGAGCAGGTCGATCATGGCGTCGCCGTCGGATGGATGACCATGCGCAGCCGTGTGCTGTGGCTCGCAGGGACAGCGGTCGCGATCGCCGTCTGGGGTAGCGGAATGGCCAGGTTCACCGACGCCGCCGCGCCCTTTGCCGACGCGACCATCGCCGGCCTCAGCGTGGCGGCGCAAATCCTTCAATCGCTTCGCCGCGTCGAAAGCTGGGTCCTGTGGATTTCGGTGGATGCCATCGCCATCGGCCTGTTTCTGTGGCGCGGGCTGGACGTGACGGCCGCCCTTTACGCGCTATTTCTCGTGATATCCCTGTTCGGCCTGTCCGAGTGGCGCGGAAAGGCGCGGGCATGAAACGCGGTTTTCTTCTCGGCAAGTTC
The DNA here is from genome assembly GCA_965649725.1 of uncultured Sphingomonas sp. Lineage (GTDB taxonomy): Bacteria > Pseudomonadota > Alphaproteobacteria > Sphingomonadales > Sphingomonadaceae > Sphingomicrobium. The sequence continues at coordinate 5,200 of CBFGLY010000046.1, read as the reverse complement.
ATGCCGCCCCACGCCGGCCACATGGCGCTGATCGGCGCTGCGAGGAAGCTGGTCGACGAGCTGACGATCCTGGTCGGCTCGCTTCCCGACGATCCCATCGACGGCGCAATGCGGGTCGAATGGATGAAGTCCCTCTTTCCCGACTGCCGGATCGAATGGCACAAGAGCCCGGCGCCGCAGGACCCCTCGGAAAGTCCCCATTTCTGGGCAATCTGGCGGCAGATCGTGGCGAAGGCGCATCCCGAGCCGATCGATTATCTTTTCGCCGGCGAAAGCTATGGCGAGGAGCTTGCGCACCAGGTCGGCGGGCTGTTCGTGCCGCTTGGAGCGCGGGTCCTCGATGCGGACCGGTCCGGCCTGGGCGGCCTGTCCTCGACAGCGGTGCGCGCCGATCCGTGGAAGCATTGGCAGTTCCTCCCGCCGCCGGTCCGCGATCATTATGCCCTCACGATCTGCGTCCATGGCGTCGAGAGCGTCGGCAAGTCGATGCTGGCTGAGCGTCTCGCGGCCCATTATTCCACCATCGTCGTGCCCGAATATGGCCGGACCCACTGCCAGGTGTACGGGACGGAATGCCGGGAGATGGACCTGATCCTCATCGGCCAGGCCCAGCAGTCGATGATCGAAGCGGCCCGGCCCTGGTGCGACCGCCGGCTGATCGCCGACACCGACGCGCTGATGACCGCGGCATGGTCGCAAATGATGATCGGCTATTCGCCCGACCAGCTGATTTGCCACCGGAAGGCGGACCTTTATCTGCTGATGGGCACGGACGCGCCGTTCATCGACGATGGCACCCGGGTCTATGGCGATCCGGAACAGCGAGACCGCTTCGATCGCATCGCTCGCGACGTCCTGGCGGTCGCGCGGGCCAATGTGGTCGAAATCCGCGGAGGCTGGGACGAACGGTTCGAATCCGCTTGCGCGGCAATCGATGAGCTCAGCCGTCGATTGAGGTTCGACACGCCCGGCGAAGGGGATTAAAGGCGGCCCAATGTCCGATCGTCCCGAAACTCCGTTGCTCGACCAGGTCAATTTTCCGGCCGATCTCCGCAAGTTGCAGAAATCCGAGCTGCCGCAGCTGAGCGACGAGCTCCGGTCGGAGATGATCTCGGCCGTATCGCAGTCCGGCGGCCATCTCGGTTCCGGCCTTGGCGTGGTCGAGCTGACCGTCGCCATCCACTATGTTTTCGATACGCCGGGCGACAAGCTGATCTGGGACGTCGGCCATCAATGCTATCCGCACAAGATCATCACGGGGCGGCGCGACCGCATCCGCACGATCCGGCAGGGCGGGGGCCTTTCCGGCTTCACCAAGCGGGCCGAGAGCGAGTTCGATCCGTTCGGCGCGGCACATAGTTCGACCAGCATCTCGGCCGCGATCGGCTTCGCCATCTCCAACAAGCTCGCCGAAAAGCCCGGCCGTGCGATCGCGGTGATCGGCGACGGCGCGATGAGCGCCGGCATGGCCTATGAGGCGATGAACAATGCCGAGGAAGCGGGCAATCGGCTGATCGTCATCCTGAACGACAATGACATGTCGATCGCTCCGCCGGTCGGAGCGCTTCGCAACAGCCTCGCGCGGCTGGTGTCTTCGGGCAAATATCTGGGCCCGCGCCGGCTCGCCCAGAAGCTTGCCCGCGCGATGCCGGAGCCGATGCATCGCTGGGCGCGAAAGGCCGAGGAATATACCCGCGGCTGGGTGACCGGCGGGACCTTGTTCGAGGAACTCGGCTTCTATTACGTCGGTCCCGTCGACGGTCATAATGTCGAGGCGCTGGTCGAGGTGCTCGAAAATGTCCGCGACGCGGAAGAGGGCCCGATCCTGGTCCACGTCGTGACCAAGAAGGGCAAGGGCTATGCCCCGGCCGAAAACGCCGCCGACAAATATCATGGCGTGGTCAAGTTCGACATCGTCTCCGGCAAGCAGGACAAGGGTCCCGGCGGCGGCCCGCCCGCCTACACCGCGGTCTTCGCCGAGGCGCTGAAGAAGGAGATGGCGCGGGACGACAAGATCGTCGCGATCACCGCCGCGATGCCGTCGGGCACCGGGCTCGACAAGGTCGAGGCGGCATTCCCCGACCGGACGTTCGACGTGGGCATTGCCGAACAACATGCCGTCACCTTCGCCGGCGGCCTTGCAGCGCAAGGGCATCGCCCCTTCTGCGCGATCTACTCGACCTTCCTTCAGCGCGCCTATGACCAGGTCGTCCATGACGTGGCCATCCAGAACCTTCCGGTCCGCTTCGCGATGGACCGTGCCGGCTTGGTCGGAGCCGACGGTTGCACCCACGCCGGTTCGTTCGACCTGGCCTATCTCTGCACGCTGCCCAATTTCGTCGTGATGGCCGCCGCCGACGAGGTGGAACTGACCCACATGGTCCATACCATGGCACTCCACGACAGCGGCCCGAGCGCGGTGCGTTATCCGCGCGGCAACGGGCGGGGCCTGGACCTTCCGGCGGCGCCCGAGCGGCTGGAGATCGGCAAGGGCCGCATCGTCCGCGAAGGGAAGACGGTTGCGATCCTGTCGCTCGGCACCCGGCTGGAAGAAGCGGAGAAAGCCGCCGACATGCTTGAAGCGAAGGGTCTGTCCACCACCGTGGCCGACATGCGCTTCGCCAAGCCGCTGGATGAGGATCTCATTCGAAGGCTGCTGACGACGCACGAGGTCGCGGTGACGGTCGAGGAGGCCTCGATCGGGGGTTTCGGGGCCCATGTGCTGACGATGGCCAGCGATGAAGGGCTGATCGATGCCGGCCTCAAGCTTCGCACCATGCGCTTGCCCGACGCGTTCCAGGACCAGGACTCGCCCCAGAAGCAATATGACGAGGCGGGCCTCAACGCGCCGAATATCGTCGAAACGGTTCTGAAGGCTCTTCGGCGAAATGACGTAAGCAGCGCGATCGATTCTGGCGCGGGAGCAATCGCCTGACCCTCGACTGGTGGCTTTTGATCGGCCTCGTCGGGCTGCTCGTGCTGTTCTTCGTCACCATGCCGATGTCGCGAAGGCGGCATCACAGGCTCGCCGCGCGCCGGCGGCCGATCGACGCTGCAGGATTCGAAAGGGCGATGCTTGCTGCCGGCGTTACCCCGACGACGTCGCGATTTCTCTGGCGTGAGCTTCAGCCGCTTTATCACCGGCCGTTGGCCCCGACGCCTGAGGACCGGCTCGAAAGCCTGGTGTGGATCGACCGGCCGGAGATCGACGGGCTGGTGACCCGTTTCTGGCACGCGATGCGCGGGCAGGACCTGCGCCCTGCCGTTACCCCGCTCGGCCCGGACCCAAGCGTCGCCGAGCTCGGTCGCCATTGCGACCTGATGGCCGGCTGGTCGATCCGGGGGTCGGCATGAACTGGAAGAAATGGGGAAGAGGAGCGCTGATCGGCCTTGCCGTGCTGCTGGTCCTGCTGTCGTTCCTGCCGATGTGGCAGACCGACCGCTGGTGGGTCCGGCAATGGGATTATCCGCGATTGCAGGTCGCCGGCCTGCTTGCGGTCGCGCTGGCATCGCTGTTCCTGGTCAAGCTGAAGCATTCACGGGCCTTTTGGGCCCTGGGTGGGGCCTGCGTCGCGGCGCTCGTATGGCAAGCGATCCACTTCATTGCCTATTTGCCGATCTACCCCATTCGGCAGGTTGAATCGGCCAGGAACTGCGCCCCGGGAGGCGAGATTTCGCTGCTGAACGCGAACGTGCTGCTGACCAATTCGAACTACCAGGCCCTCCTTCGCCTCGTCGAGCAGCGCCGGCCGGATGTTCTGCTGCTCCTTGAAGTGGACGAAGGGTGGGAACGAGCGCTGCAGCCGCTCGCCAAGGAATATCCGTACAGCCTGTCCGAACCGGTCCCCAATACCTATGGGATGATCCTTCTGTCCCGCCTGCCGATGCACGGCGAAATCCGGCATTTGCTTCAACCCGGGGTGCCTTCCGCCCACGTCCGCCTGCGCCTGCGCGACGGGCAGGTCGTCAACTTTCACGGCCTGCATCCGGAACCTCCCTGGCCGGGCGACGACAGCGGGGAACGGGACGCGGAATTGGTGAAGGTCGGGCGCGAGGTGCGCGACGACGGGCGCGCGGCGATCGTCATGGGCGACCTCAACGATGTCGCCTGGTCGCGCACGTCGCGGCTGTTCAAGACGGTGGCGGGGATGAATGACCCCCGGGTGGGGCGGGGCTTCTACCCCACCTTCAACGCCAACTATCCGCTGCTTCGCTGGCCGCTCGATCATCTGTTCGTCAGCCCGCATTTCGAGTTGATGCGGATCGACCTGCTGGGCGACATCGGATCGGACCATTTGCCGATCTTTTTCCGCCTTTGCCTTAAAGCCGATGCCGATCGGCGCATGGTCTCCAAAACCCCGCCGCCGGGCGTCGAACGGCAAGCGACCGAAGAGGTTGTCGAGGGCCGCACCGAAAAGCGCCAGGAAAATGCCGAATAAGGTCCGCGCCGATCAGCTTCTGGTCCTGCGCGGCCTCGCCGAAAGCCGCACCCGGGCCCAGGCCCTCATCCTGGCGGGCAATGTGTTCGCCGGCGACCGGCGGGTGGCCAAGGCGGGCGACTTGATCGCCGAAGAAACCAGCCTGACGGTCAAAGGCCGCGACCATCCCTGGGTGTCGCGTGGCGGGATCAAGCTTGACCATGGGCTCACCCATTTCGGCTTTGACGTGGCCGGCGCCGTTGCCCTCGACGTCGGCAGTTCGACCGGCGGCTTCACCGACGTATTGCTCAGCCGCGGAGCCGCGAAAGTCTATGCGGTCGACGTCGGTACCAACCAGCTGGCGTGGAAGCTGCGGAGCGACGACCGGGTGATCGTTCATGAGCAGACGAATGCTCGCGACCTGAATCGCGAGATTATTCCGGATCCCATCGATATCGTCGTCTGCGACGCCAGCTTCATATCGCTCAGCAAGGTACTCGACGCCGCGTTGGACCTCGCCCGGCCGGGCGCGATGCTGGTGGCGCTGGTCAAGCCGCAGTTCGAAGCGGGCCGTGAAGAAGTCGGAAAAGGCGGTGTCGTCCGCGACCCGGCTGTCCATCAGCGAGTATGCAACGATGCCGTCGATTGGGTTCGATCGAAAGGATGGTCCGTGCTCGGCGTCGAGCGCAGCCCGATTACTGGTCCCGAGGGCAATGTCGAATTCCTCCTGGGGGCGGTCAAAGAGGCCACTGGCGATGAGGCGGCCGGCGCCCTATGTGCGG
>CBFGLY010000045.1:0-7701 GCA_965649725.1 uncultured Sphingomonas sp. | reverse complement strand
TGAAGCCAGCATAGGGCGCCGGGATCCGGACGATCGTCGCATAGCCGTTCTGGTGGCGGATTCCCCAGATGGACTTGTCGCGCGGGTTGACGACCATGTCGCCGATCCGCGCGTCCTTGAGCAGCATCCGCTTCTTGCCGGTATCGACGTCGATCTCAATGAGGTCGCGGAACGCGTAATTGTCTTCCGTATAATAGGCCTTCCGGCTGTCCGGATCGAAGGCCAGGCTGGTCACCTTGTAGAGCATCATGCCCTTGATTTCGGCCAGCTTCCTGAGCTTCCCGGTCGCCAGGTCCATCGTCCCCACGAAGCCGATTTCGCCCGGATAGCGGAACGCCGCGACCAGCCGGTTGGTCTTTTCGTCGACATAGCCGCGCGACATCGACCCCAGGCCCTTCGGGCTGAGGTGAGTCACCTCGGTCAACGGATAAGCGGACAGCTTCGCCAGATTGGCACGCTGGAAGTCCCGCTCCCAGGCCTGCCAATCGTCCCATGCATCGTCGAGCTTCCTGCCGAACACATGGCGGAACTGGGCGGCGTAGAAGGCCTTGCTGCTCTCGTCCCGGCGCAGCCATTGAACCATCTTGTCCGGCCCATAGGTCAGCGCCAGCCAGGAAAAGAAGCGCGTGCCATAAAGATAGTCGTTGACGCCCACCTGGAAGTCGACCGCCGTGCCCTCGCTCTCCAGGCCCAGCGGCGAATAAAGCTTGTCGCCGTCGCGGACCTTGGCGCGGAACACCATTTCGTCGAACGCGCCCTGCCCGCGCCCGAGCCCGCCCGCCATCCAGGTTTCGAAGAAGACGGCCGAGCCTTCGAGGTACCAGCGCGGCACATTGTTCCGGGGCGTCGCGAGATAATTGTAGAGGATCGATTCCGGATGTTCCTGGATCGGCATCGGCTTGCCTTGGAGGAACTTTCGCCAGAAGGCGTCCTGCCGGTTCCACACGTCCATCGTCGCGACGTGGGCCAACTCATGGTTGATCAGCGTGAAGAAGCGCTCGCCGGGAGTGAAGGTCTCCATCGATTGCGACAGCGGCGCGACGTCGAGCAGGACGGCATTGTTGGGCGAGCTTCTTGCCGCCGCATTGCCGTAATCGCCGAAGTCCTTGAGCAGCACGGTCGTCCGGTCCCACGGCTTCCACCCGAACCGATCCTTGTGCCAGCCCAGCGCATTCTCGAACGCCCGGCCGATATAGGGCGTCAAATAGGTCTGGACCGGGTCGAAATAGAGCAAAGAGAAATTGTCCGTCTCCAGCGTCGACAGGTCGATCCCGGAAGCGTCGGGCGGCACATGCTCCGGTTCCTTCGGCGGCTCCGCCGGCGGCGTTTCGGTCGGCGGCTGATCCTCCGTTACCGGTGGCGGCACTTCCTCATGCGTGGTCGTGTCGGGCTGCGGCGGGAGCGGTTCCGGCTGGACCTGCGCCATGGCGGGCAGTGAAGTGGCGACCGAGCCAAGCCCGATCGCCACCACGCCCCCAAAAGCTTTCCAGCCCCCACGCTTGGCCAAGCTATGCTACCCCCCGGCCGCGCATGGCGACCAATGTTTAGTCTACGCGAATCGCATTGGCGAAACCGGGACTGCGCAGCGCCGCGGCGAACGACGGATTCATCGCAAGCGCGTTGAACGACGGGTTCCGGCCGAGCACCGTGAACGCGTTGGCATTCTTCGAAAACAGCGCCAGCGCATTCGGATTGGCGGCCAGTTTCGCGAATGCGTTAGGGTTGGCCGTCATCGCCGCGAAGGCCTGCGAATTGGCCGCCATCGATGCCATCAGCTGCGGGTTGATCCGCCCCTGAGCCGCCATCTGCGCCGCTGCTGCCTGCGAATTGAACACCTGAGCCGCGCGCGATGCCGCCGCCAGCCCCTGCACATTCTTCGCCAGCGCGTTGAACGGGCGGGCATTGGCGCTCATCGCGGCCAGTGCCTGGGCGTTGGTCGCCGCCGCCAGCAGCTGGGCGTTGGACGCCAGGCTCTGGAACGCCGCATGGTTCTGCGCGATCGCGTGGAACACCTGCGGGCTGGACGACAGCGCGCCGATCACATTGGCATCGGCCGCAAGCCTGGCGAAGGCCTGCGAATCCTTGGCCATCGCCGGCATCGAGCGAGCATTCATCGCCGCATTCTTGAATGCCTGGGCGTTATTGGCGAACTGCTCATATCCGCGCGCATTCGCGGCCATGTTGGCCAACGCCTGCGGGTGCGACGCGAGCGCCGAGAACACCTGCGGATATTGCGCCATCACGCTGAACAGCTGCGGCTGCAGCGACAGCTGGCTGAATGCATTGGCATTGGCCGAAAGGGCCGCCGCCATCTTCGCGTCGAACGCCTGCGCGCCGCGCAAGCTTGCCGACACCGCATTGGCCTGGGCCGCCGCCGCCTTGAGCGCTGCGGCATTTTGCGCAAGCGCATTCAGGCCCTGCGCGTTCTGCGCCAGCGCATTGAACACGCCCGGATCGCGCGCCAGGGCGCCCATCGCGTTCGCGTCGGCTGCGAGCCGCGCGAATGCAGATGCGTCCTTCGACATGGCCGGCATCGAAGCGGCGTTGCCGATGGCCTGCTTGAAGCCCTGCACATTGCTTGCGAACTGGACGAACGCCTGCGGCTGCTGGGCCATCGCCGCAACCGCCGCCGGATGCGCGGCGAGCGCGCTGAACGCGACGTTATGCGCGGCCATCGCTGCGAACAGCTGGGCCTGCATATTGGCGACCTTGGGACCCGAACCGAGGCCCTGCGCCTGATAGCCCTGCGCGGCCGCAGCAAGCTGCGCGAACGCGTGAGGATCGGCAGCGAGCTTGGCGAATGCCGGCGGATTGGCCGCCATCGCCGCCATCGCCGCCGGATTTTGCGCCAGGACGGCGAAGGCCGGATCCTGGGCAAGCGCCCGGAAGTTGGGATCGCGGACCATCACCTCAAAGGCGTCGGTCTGCATCAACTGAGGAATCGACGTGTCGCCCAGCGTGACGTCGCCCTGGCCGATCTGGCTGGAAACGTAGCGGTCGGCCGGGGCGATCGTGCCCGCGGTCGGTCCAAGCGGCGGATAGATCCGCCCGAGCCCATAAGCTCCTGCGGCGATGGCCAATACGGCCGCGCCCGTCATCATATATTTGCGATTGGAACGCGCACTATCGTTCACAGTGGTAGTCATGGCATGCCCCCGATTGCGATGCGATGAAGCGCGCGTTGGTAAATGAGAAGTTAATTCAAGTCAATGCGCCTTCCGCTAAGTTATTGATTTCGTTTGTTTTCATATTTTGGGCTTATCGGGGCGCCCTCTGTACGAACCGTCACGACATTGCGAGTCGGCAGGATGCCGGACCTTTTCGGCGCCACGGCGCTTTTGTGATCTCAAGGAGGCACGGATGGGACCGAGACAGCATTGGCCCGAGCGCTTGTGGCTGGTCCGGCATGGCCAGAGCCAGGGCAATGTCGCGCGCGACGCCGCTCATGAGGCGGGTCTTCCGGTCATCGATCTCGACATTCGCGATGTCGACGTCCCCTTGAGCGAGCTCGGCCACCGGCAGGCGGAGGCCACCGGCCGCTGGTTCGCGGCCCTGCCGGAGGCTGAAAAGCCGGACGTGATTCTTTCCTCTCCCTACGTCCGCTCCCGCCAGACCGCAGAGGCCATATGCGAAGCCGGCGGCTTGGCGGGCGGGGCAAAGCCGACGGTCCTCGACGAACGGCTGCGCGAGCGGGAGTTCGGAGTGTTCGACGGCCTGACCACCATGGGCATCCGCCAGAAATTTCCGGAGGAAGCGTCGCACCGCACCAAGATGGGCAAATTCTATCATCGGCCCCCGGGCGGCGAGAGCTGGGCGGATGTCATCCTGCGCCTGCGATCGATGATGAACACCATCAACCTTCAATATGCCGACAAGCGGGTGCTGGTCGTTGCGCACCAGGTGGTCGTCCTGTGCATGCGCTACATTCTCGAGGAGCTGACCGAGGGACAGATACTGGCGATCGACAAGCAGGCCGAGATTTTGAACTGCGGAATCTGCGCCTTCGATTTCGAGCCCAACGAGCAGTCGCTGTGCGTCCCGACGCTGACGCTATGGAACCACGGAGCGCCGATGGAAGCGGAAGGGACCGAAAAGACCGCCGAGCCCGACATGATGACCGGTTCGAGATGACGGTTCCGGCCAGGCTCGACCGCGAGGAACTGGAAAGGCAGCCGCTGCCCCCGATCGCGGGTGGCGACAAGGACAGTCATGGGCAGATCCTGATCGTCGCGGGCTCCCGCGATGTTCCGGGCGCCGCCCTGCTCGCAGCCCATGGGGCCATGCGGGCGGGCGCGGGCAAGCTGCAGATCGCCTGCCCCGAGTGCATCGCGGTCCCGCTGGGTATCGAGATGCCAGAGGCCAAGGTCGTCGGCCATGCGAGCCACCGCGATGGCGGTTTCGCCGGATCGGCGATCGGCGACCTGGCCGGCCTTGCATCGAGGTCCGACGCAATCGTCGCCGGGCCCGGGCTGGAGGCCAACCATGCCGCCGCGCCGCTGGGAAGCGCGCTGCTTCGGCTGGGCAAGCCAATGGCGCTGGATGCCGCACTGCTGCACGTGCTTCCCGATTGCGTCGACGAGGTTCGGGCCGCCGCCGTCACCCCGATCCTCCTTCCCCACTCCGGCGAGATGGCGAGCCTGATCGGCAGGGACGCCGACAGCATCGAGCAGGATCCGGTCGCGGCCGGCCTCGAATGCGCTTCGAAGTATCGCGCCCTCGTCCTGGTCAAGGGCGTTCAGAGCCATATCGTCATGCCCGACGGCCGATGGTGGAAATATGAAGGCGGCGGGCCGGGACTCGGCGTTTCGGGGTCGGGAGACGTGCTGGCAGGGATCGTCGGCGGCTTGCTTGCTCGCGGTGCCGAGCCGCTCACCGCGCTGCTGTGGTCGGTCTGGCTACACGGCGAAGCGGGACGGCGGTTGTCGACCAAGGTCGGCGATCTCGGCTTCCTGGCGCGGGAGATACCGGCCGAGGTGCCTGGCCTGCTTTCCCGCTAGCCGTCCGCGTGTCCGTCGAGCTCGTCGCCAACGATTTGCACGACGTGGATGACATTGGTCGATCCGCTGGTCTTGAACGGAACGCCGGCCATGATGACCACCCGGTCTCCGGCCGCCGCCAGATGATGCCGCAGGGACATGCGCCTGGCCTTGCCGACCATTTCCTCGAAATTATTGACGTCTCGGGTGTGGACGGCATGGACGCCCCACTGGAGGCCCAGCCGCCTGGCGACGGCAAGACTGGCGGTCATCGCCAGCGTCGGCACTGGCGCGCGCTCCCGAGCGATCCTTCGAGCGGTGGAGCCGGATGAGGTGTAGCAGGCCATCGCCGTAGCCGAGAGGATGCGCACGATCTGCGCGGCGCTTTCCGACAAGGCGTCGGCGGTCGTCGCTTCGGCCGGGGTCTCGGTGAATTGCACGCGGCCGGAATAGACGGGGTCGGCCTCCACGCTCCGGCCGATCTTGTCCATCATCCTGACCGCCTCGATCGGATATTTGCCGGCAGCGCTCTCGGCGGAAAGCATGACCGCGTCGGCCCCGTCGTAGATCGCATTGGCCACGTCGCTGACCTCGGCCCTGGTCGGGCTTGGCGAGACGATCATCGATTCCAGCATCTGCGTCGCGACCACCACCGGCTTGCCGGCCTGCCTGGCCGCAGCGACGATGCGGTTCTGCGCGGGCGGGACGTCCTCGGGGGGAAGCTCGACGCCCAGATCGCCGCGCGCCACCATCACCGCGTCGACCAGGGCGATAATTTCGTCCAGCTCTTCCAGGGCATGGGGCTTTTCGATCTTGGCCAGCAGCCCGGCACGCCCGCCGACCAGCTCGCGCGCCTCGGCCACGTCCTCCGGCCGCTGGACGAAGGACAAGGCAATGAAATCGGCGCCCTGCTCCAGCGCGAAGGCCAGGTCGCTGCGGTCCTTGTCGGTCAGCGCGGGAATGGGGACGACAACGTCGGGCACGTTCACGCCCTTGCTGTTCGATACCTTGCCGCCGACGATCACCTCGGCCTCGATCCGGTCGGTCGACACGTTGAGTGTCTTCAGCCGCACCTTGCCGTCGTCGATCAGCAAGCGGTCCCCGGCCTTCAATGCCTCGAACAGCTCGGGATGCGGCAGCTGAACTCGGATCGCATCTCCCGCGGCACGGTCGCCGTCCAGGATGAAGCGCTGACCGGCTTCCAGCACCGCCGATCCGCCCTTGAAGCTCCCGACACGAAGCTTGGGACCCTGGAGGTCGAACAGGATCGTGGTCGGCCGCCTTAGAGTCTTTTCAAGGCCGCGGATGGCCTCGACCAGCGCGATCTTCTCCGACTGCTCGCCATGGCTCATATTGATTCGGAAGGCGTCCGCGCCCGCCTCCATCAGCGATCGAATCATGTCGGGGCTCGAGGAGGCAGGGCCAAGCGTGGCCAGGATCTTCACCTTGCGGGCGCGCGGTCTCAGCATGGGCCACGCCATAGCGGCTGCGGCGGCGCGTTCAACCGGCTTGAGGCGGGGCTTGGCCTCGCCTAGTGACCCTCATCCAGGCAATTCCCCAAGATTCGAAAGGGCATGATTTCACATGAGCGATGGCAATGTCTCGGCCGACCAGCTTCGTCTGTTCATCGAGCGGATCGAGCGGCTTGAAGAGGAAAAGAAGGGCATCGCCGACGATGTGAAGGACGTCTACGCCGAGGCGAAGGCCAATGGCTACGACACCAAGACGATGCGCTCGATCGTCCGCCTCCGGAAAATGGAGAAGAACGCGCGCGACGAAATGGACGCGCTGCTCGACACCTATCGCAACGCCCTCGGCATCGCCTGAGCGCTTTTCCCTCTTGCGCTCACCCTGAGCCTGTCGAAGGGTGTGATCGACGCTTCGACAAGCTCAGCGTGAGCGCCTCTTTTTTGGGACTTCCATGGCCGGTCATTCCAAATTCAAGAACATCATGCACCGCAAGGGCGCTCAGGATAAGAAGCGCTCGGCGATGTTTTCGAAGCTCAGTCGCGAGATCACCGTCGCGGCGAAGATGGGCCTGCCCGATCCGGACATGAATCCGCGCCTCCGCGCCGCGGTGCTTGCCGCCAAGGCGCAGTCGATGCCCAAGGACAATATCCAGCGCTCGATCGACAAGGCGGCCAAGGGCGAAGGCGAGAATTACGAGGAAATCCGCTACGAGGGCTTCGGCCCCGGCGGAGTGTCGCTGATCGTCGAGGCGCTCACCGACAACCGCAACCGAACCGCGACTAACGTCCGCACCATCTTCTCCAAGAATGGCGGCAACCTTGGCGCGAGCGGAAGCGTCAGCCACGGGTTCGACCGCATGGGCTTGATCGAGTATCCGGGAAGCGCCGGCGATGCGGACAAGGTGCTGGAAGCCGCGATCGAAGCGGGAGCCGACGACGTTGAAAGCGACGAGGACGGCCATGAAATCTGGACCTCGATGGACTCGCTCCACGAAGTCGCAAAGGCGCTCGAAGCCCCGCTTGGAGAGCCGGAATCGGTCAAGCTAGCCTGGAAACCCCAGACTCCGGTCGACGTCGCCGGCGACGATGTCGCGACTCTGATGAAGCTGATCGACGCGCTCGACGAGGACGACGACGTCCAGACCGTCTCGGGCAATTACGAGATCAGCGACGAGGAATTGGAGAAGCTCGGCTGAGCCTGATCCTCGGCCTCGATCCGGGGCTCGGCACGACCGGCTGGGGATTGATCCGAGCTG
>CBFGLY010000044.1:0-7772 GCA_965649725.1 uncultured Sphingomonas sp. | reverse complement strand
TCGAGCTGTGCCGCGGCAAGCCTTCCAGCTTCATCGCCAGGTCGAACAGCCGCTTCACGTCAGAGTCGGACCGATATTCCTTTTCCAGCTCCGCGACGCCGTTCAGGCTTCGCTCCAGCGTCCAGGGATCCGTCGGATGGTTGGGCACCAGCTTAGCCAGCCGGTCGACCTGCCCATAGCTCATCTGCAGGACCCGGCCGGTGTCCTTGAGAACCGCGCGGGCCTTCAGCCGGCCGAAGGTGATGATCTGCGCCACCCGGTCGCGTCCATATTTACCCTGGACGTAGCTGATGACCTTGTCGCGATGGGTTTCGCAGAAGTCGATGTCGAAGTCGGGCATCGACACGCGTTCCGGGTTGAGGAAGCGCTCGAACAGCAGGTTGAGCTCGATCGGGTCGAGGTCGGTGATGGTCAGCGCCCAGGCGACCGCGCTGCCGGCGCCCGATCCGCGCCCGGGCCCCACCGGAATGTCGTTCGACTTGGCCCACTGTATGAAGTCGGCAACGATCAGGAAGTAGCCCGCGAACCCCATTCTGGTGATGACGTCGATCTCGAAATCCAGCCGCTCCCGATAGGCCTGCTTTTCCTCCTCGGCGCGGCCTTGCAGGCGCTGCTCCAGGCCGGCGTGCGCCTCGCGCCGAAGCGTTTCATCTTCGTCGTCGGACAATCGCGGAAGGATCGGGCGGCGCTTGGGAGCCGCGATCGCGCAGCGCTGGGCAATGACGGCCGTATTGGCGATCGCTTCCGGAACATCCGCGAACAGCTCGTCCATCATCGGCGCGGACTTCAGCCAGGCCTCCGGCGATGACGACGCGCGGTCGGCGTTCTCAACATAGGTCGAGCCCGCAATGCACAGCATCGCGTCGTGCGCGGCGTGGAACTGGGGCTCGGCATATTGCGCCGGGTTTGTGGCCACCAGCGGAAGATCGAGAGCGTAGGCCAGGTCGATGAGCTTCCCCTCCGCTGCCTTCTCTATCGCGTCGCCACGGCGGGAAAGCTCGACGTAGAGCCGGTCGGCGAACAGGGGCTTGAGCCTGTCCGCATAGGCCCGGGCCTTCGCATCCTGGCCGTCCGCGAACAGCCGCGCGATGGCGCCCTCCCCGCCGGCGGTGAGCGCGATCAATCCGTCGGTCTGACCGGATAGCGCTTCGAAGGTGACATGCGGCTCTTCATGGATCGGGCGATCCAGGTGCGCCGCGGAGACGAGGCGGCAAAGATTGTCATATCCCGCTTCATCCTGAGCCAGCAGGACCAGCCAGTCGACCTTGCCCGCCGGGCCAATGTCCGCCGGCCGCGCGACCGCCAGCATGGCGCCGACGATGGGTTGCACGCCCTCCGCGAAACAGGCATCGCCAAATGGCATCGCCGCGTAGAGCCCGTTGCGATCCGCCAATGCCACCGCCGGGAACCCCAGCTTCTTCGCCTGCTTGGCAATCGCCTTCGGCTCGATCGCCCCCTCGAGCATCGTAAATGAGGAAAAGACGCGAAGCGGAACATAGGGGCCGGGCATGGGCTCACTATGGGCCGTGGAGCCGGCAGGTCAAAGCGCCCGCCCGCCCTTTATCCACAATTATTTGAAGTCGGGCAGTGGCGCGCGCCGGTAGAGGAAGTCGAACCCCGGCGTCCACGTCTTCCCGCCGTCCGTGGAATTCTCGGCCCATTGGCGAACCTCGCCACTGGGCTGCAGCCGATAATGCATCGCGACCAGCGCGTCCTTCCCCGGACCTGCATAGTTCGCCCAGGGTCCGACGATGGTCATGGCGCCGTCCTTGAAGCCGCCATCCAGGTCCACGCGAGTGCCGCTGCTGTCGATCCAGGTCTGCCGCCACTGCGCTCGCTTCGCATCGTAAAGGCTGAGGCTCCCTCCTCCGCCGGTCAGTTCCTTGCCAACCGGCATCCAGTTTTCGCGGATCGCGCAGCCGGAATAGCGCTTCTCGATCAGCGAATGAGCGATGACCTTGTCGGCCCCGTTGGGCCGCACTTCCCATGAGCCGACCCAGAAATCGAACTGGTGCGATTCCGGAGTATTGCAGCCCGGCGGGACCGAGGGTGCGGCGGCCTGCATCGCGAGAGCGAGAAGAAACATCATCGGGCGATCCTCCCTGCCCGCAAATTAGGCAGGAGACGCGTCGCCACAAGATCGTTTCGACTTAAGGCGGGCTAGAGCAGCTTTTCGATGTCCTGCTTCAATTCTTCCGGCTTGGTTTGCGGCGCATAGCGCTTCACCACCTTGCCGGCGCGGTTCACCAGGAACTTGGTGAAGTTCCACTTGATCGCCTTCAACCCGAGCAGGCCGGGCGCCTCATCCTTCAGATATTTGTAGATCGGCGCGGCATCGTCGCCGTTGACGTCGATCTTGGCGAAGATCGGAAAGTCGACATCGTAGGTCAGCTTGCAGAAATTGGCGATTTCCTCCGCGTCGCCCGGTTCCTGCTGCCCGAACTGGTTGCAGGGAAAGCCGAGCACGGTGAAACCCCTGTCGCGATAATTCTTCTGCAGCGCCTCCAGCCCCTCATATTGCGGCGTGAAGCCGCACTTCGACGCGACATTGACGATCAGCATCACCTCGCCGTCATGCGAGTGGAGGTTGGTGGTCGACCCATCGGCGGCCTTGATCGGGATTTCGCTGATCTTGCTCATTCCAGCACTCCCTCGTGCAGCCGGACCACCCGGTCCATCTTGGCGGCGAGGCGCTCATTGTGGGTGGCGACGAGCGCCGCGCTGCCTTCGCCCCGGACCAGCGACAGGAATTCCGCGAGCACCTTGTCGGCCGTGGCCTCGTCGAGGTTGCCCGTCGGCTCGTCGGCCAAAACCAGCGGCGGCCGGTTAGCCAAGGCGCGGGCCACGGCAACGCGCTGTTGCTCGCCGCCCGAAAGCTTGGAAGGCCGGTGGTCGAGCCGCTCCGACAGGCCCAGCTTGCCCAGCAGCTCTTCGGCTCGCGTCCTCGCCGGCTCGGGCTCGGCGCCGTGAATGAGCTGGGGCAGCAGCACATTCTCCAGCGCGTCGAAGTCGGGCAGCAAATGATGGAACTGATAGACGAAGCCCAGGGCGTCCCTGCGCAGCCGGGTCCGGCCGTCATTGTCGAGCGCCGAGGCTTCCTCGCCGGCGATCCGGATGGAACCCTCGAAACCGCCTTCGAGCAGGCCGACCGCCTGGAGCAAGGTCGACTTGCCCGAGCCGGACGGGCCGAGCAGCGCGACGATCTCGCCAGGCTGCACCGCAAGGTCCACGCCGCGCAGCACCTCGATGGTCACGTCGCCCTGCGTGAAGCGGCGCCTCAGGTCGCGGGTTTGAAGGACAGCCTCACTCATAACGCAGCACCTGCACGGGATCGGTATTGGCCGCGCCGCGGGCCGGGAAGAGCGTGGCGATATAGGTCAGGACCAGCGTCACCAGCACGATCGCGGTCACTTCGAACGGATCGGTCTTGGCCGGAAGCTCGGACAGGAAGCGGACCGACGGGTCCCACAGGTTCTGCCCGGTCACCAGCTGGATGAAATTGACCACCGCCTGGCGGAAGAAGAGGAACACCGATCCCAGGATCGCCCCGATGACGATCCCGACCGTACCGATGGTCAGGCCGACGGTCATGAAGATCCGCAGCATCGACCTCCGGCTCGCCCCCATCGTGCGCAGGATGGCGATGTCGCGGGTCTTCGCCCGAACCAGCATGATCAGCGAGGAAGCGATGTTGAACGCCGCCACCAGGATGATGATGCACAACACCACGAACATGGCGATCCGTTCCACCTCCAGCGCTTCAAACAGGGCCGAGTTCATCTGCCGCCAGTCGACGATAATGCCCTTGCCCTTCACCAGCGGCTGGAGCGGCGCCAGGGTCTCGCCGACATTGTCGGGGTCGTCGACCTGCACCTCGACCATGCCGACCTGGTCGCCCAGCATCAGCAGCGTCTGCGCGTCCTCCATCGGCATGACGACGAACGCCTTGTCATATTCGAAGATGCCGACCTCGAAGATCGCCCCGACCGTGTAGCTGACGATCCGGGGGACGGTCCCGATCGGGGTCGAGCGGCCTTCCGGGCTGATCAGCGAGATTTCGCTTCCCGGAAAGGCGCCGAGCGTCTCGGCAAGCCGCGACCCGATGGCCACCCTGCCGCTGCCCGGAGTCACCGACTTCAAATCGCCGGAAACGACCTTTCCATTGAGGATCGGATTGTTGCGGATGTCTTCCAGCCGGTTGCCACGAACGAGAACGCCCTCGACCCGCCCGTTGGCCGAAGCCATCAGCGGCTGCTCGATCAGCGGCGTCGCCGACTGGACTCCAGGAGTTTTGCGCGCGGCATCGGCGATATTCTCCCAATCGGCGAGGCGGCCGTCATAGCCCTGGACGATGGCATGGCCGTTCAAGCCCACGATCTTGTCGAACAGCTCGGCCCGGAAGCCGTTCATCACGCTCATGACGATGATGAGGGCCGCGACGCCGAGCGCAACAGCGCCTACGGAAAATCCCGCGACCACGAAGATGAAGCGCTCGCCCTTGACCGGGACGAGGTAGCGCTTGGCGATCATTCGCTCGTAGCGGTTGAGGATCACGACGCGTCCCCTAACGCGTCGCCCCGGCGAAGGCCGGGGTCCATGTCTTCGCACATCATCAAGCCTCCGAGACATGGATGCCAGCCTTCGCTGGCATGACGGTAAAGGAAATTCATCGGGTCAGCCGCTCAAGCGCGCTGTCGATGGAAAGTTCCTCTTTCTCGCCGGTGCGGCGGTTCTTCAGCTCGACCAGCCCCTGTGCCAGGCCGCGCGGGCCGATGATCAGCTGCCACGGCAGTCCGATCAGGTCCATCGAGCCGAGCTTCACCCCGCCCCGCTCGTCGCGGTCGTCGTAGAGCACTTCGACGCCGGCCGCGGTGAGCCTGGCGTAGATGTCCTCGGCGGCCTTGACCGATGCATCGTCGTCGCCGCGCATGGTGACCAGGCCGACCTTCCACGGCGCGACCGCTTCCGGCCAGATGATCCCGGCATCGTCATGGCTCGCCTCGATGATCGCGCCGACAAGGCGGGAAACGCCAATGCCGTAGCTGCCCATCTGCGGAGTCACCATGCTGCCGTCCGGACCGGAAACCTTGAGGCCCATCGACGCGCTATATTTGTCGCCGAAGTAGAAGATGTGGCCGACCTCGATCCCCCTGCCCTCGCGGCGGCGGTCGGATGCGACCTCGGCCCAGCGCGCTTCGTCATGGGTTTCGTCGGTCGCGGCATAGGTCGAGCTGACCTTGTCGAACAGCGCCTGAAGCCCGGCTGAATCGTCATAGCGCAGGTCCGCCTGGCCCCAGTCGAATTCCTCGAAGGCCGCGTCGTAGAAGACCTCGCTCTCGCCCGTCGGGGCGAGGACGATGAACTCGTGGCTGAGGTCCCCGCCGATTGGCCCGCTTGCCGCCTTCATCGGCACCGCGCGGATGCCCATCCGTTGGAAGGTGCGAAGGTAGGCGAGCAGCTGCGTGTAATAGCTGTTGCGCGCGCCGGCCTCGTCCAGGTCGAAGCTGTAGGCGTCCTTCATCAGGAATTCGCGCCCACGCATCACACCGAAGCGGGGGCGGACCTCGTCCCGGAACTTCCACTGGATATGGTAGAGCGTGCGCGGCAGGTCCCGGTAGCTCTTCACGTCGCCCTTGAAGATGTCGGTGATCATCTCCTCGTTGGTCGGACCGTAGAGCATATCGCGGTCGTGGCGGTCGGTGATCCGCAGCATCTCCGGGCCATAGGCATCATAGCGGCCCGACTGTCGCCACAGGTCGGCGGACTGGAGCGTCGGCATCAGCATCTCGATGGCGCCGGCGCGGTCCTGCTCCTCGCGCACGATCTGCTCGATCTTCTTCAGCACCCGAAAGCCGATCGGCAGCCAGGCGTAGATGCCGGCGGCGGTCTGGCGGACCAGCCCGGCGCGGAGCATCAGCTTGTGACTGACGATCTGGGCGTCGGACGGGCTTTCCTTCAGGACCGGGAGGAAGGAGCGGGACAGGCGCAAAACTTGGGCTTTCTGATGTGGACCGGGTAGCGTTGGGGGCCGTCCTAGTCAGCGCTCCGGCGCAACGCAACGGCGCAAGGCATGTGGCGGGCCGGCAACAGCTTGATCGATAATGTATCCCGATTGCGCGATTGGACGTGACAAGCCGGGCGAAGCCAGCGTAGCCATTTCCCATCGGATCAAGGCCTTAGGCCGGAAGTCCGGGGAGGATGCCAAACGCCCGTCAGGGGGTGGGAGGCGTTGAAAAACTCCAAGGGGGCTGACGAGCAATCGTCACGCAAAGGACGCCCGGGCCGCAATGCCCGGGCGTTTTTGTTTTTCCGGGCGGCCCCTTCGACCGGCTCAGGACAGGATTAAGGTCACAAAGTGCATGGAGACGGGCGCGTTTTTGGGCGTGATTTGTGAACTTAAGCGCGGTGCGCCGGTGAGTTGAGTCTTCACAAAGATTCACGGTGACGAGCGGCCATATCAAGCGAAACCCGAACCGTGCCTTTGCGAAACAGGGGAGGTCGTTATCTTCGTTACTTTTGATCGCTCGAAGGCTTGGGACCATGGATTACAAACGATGGAAAAGAGCCGCATGGAACGCTGGCATACTTCCAGGGCTGTAGGACAGGGAAATCGACTGCGGCGCGGCCGGCAGAAAATGAGCCGCCCCTGATGACCGCAATGGGTGCAAACCGCACACAAACGCCAGGTTATCATGGCAAGGTCACAGCGACCTTTCCTAGCGCCCCAGCGGTGCTAAACTTGAGCGAGGGGGGCCTATGCTGCGAAAGCTCAAGGAAGGACAGCGCCGCACAATCGCACATTGGGCGATGGAGTTTGTGGTGGTCGTGGCCGGCGTACTCCTTGCTCTTTGGCTTCAACAAAAGGTCACCGACGCCGATAAGCGAAGCAACGCGGTGGCGGCACAAGGGGCTATCCGGGACGAGCTAGATAATAATCTCATGATCTTAGTCGCCCATGACGCCGTGGCAGACTGTCGCCGTGAGCGCCTCGAGGAAATCGAAAGACGTCTGGAAAATGATGGGACCACCGGTGCCATCCTCAGCCCTGTGTTCATGACGGCGCCTCACATGCCCAAGCATCCCACGGTTT
Organism: uncultured Sphingomonas sp.; assembly: GCA_965649725.1. Taxonomy (GTDB): domain Bacteria; phylum Pseudomonadota; class Alphaproteobacteria; order Sphingomonadales; family Sphingomonadaceae; genus Sphingomicrobium. The sequence continues at coordinate 682 of CBFGLY010000044.1, read as the reverse complement.
ATGGGTTTTTCGCGCTCGATGTGAGCGACACGGCTTGGCGAGGCGCGATTGCTAATGGGTCCGTCGGGGCAATGAAACTGGAACGGTTCACGGCGATCGCAGACATCTATTCAAACTTCGATCAGGTTCAGCGCGCACTCGCAACCGACCGTGAGGCTGGCAGCACGCTTCAAATCCTCTCATATCAATCGAACTTGACGCCCGAACTACACGGTGAGCTTACCAAGGCCTACTCCATCGCCCGATCGAATCTCGGTATTCTCACGGACGGTTTTGCGGCAAGCACTATCGCGGGTCAGATGAGATCCTTAGGCTGGAACGACAAGGAGCGTATCGACGCGCTAATCGGGAAGGCAAAGCGAGACATGAGCAGCTTTGGCTTCAAGCTGAAGCCCTGTGGAAAGGAGTTCGTAAATCCATTTGCTCAGCAACGCTCCGGCCCGTCAGGTTCGTAGTCTAATACCTGCGAATGGGCCAATTCCGGTTATTACGCGGCCGATGGGGGAAGATTTGCTCGGACTTAGAACCGTCACGGAGTAAATCCGTGACGTCGGTCCTGTCGCCTGGGGGCGCTGGCCGACCCTCGCCATCTCTACGCGCTGGCTCCCGATTGCTCTGCAAGCGCTCGGCTGCGCTCGGTTTCTCAGGAAATGGTAGCGGAGGAGGGACTTGAACCCCCGAC
>CBFGLY010000043.1:0-7815 GCA_965649725.1 uncultured Sphingomonas sp. | reverse complement strand
ACGAAACCGCGCTCGCCGCCGACTCGATGAGCTCGACCATCGCCGCGATCCGCACGGATACGGAAAATGTCGCCAAGGATATCGACAGCGTCGAGCAGGGCTTCGACCGCTTCTCCAGCCAGATCGCCGACTTCCGCGCGACGACGAGCGACTTCGTCTCGAAGTTCGCGGCTTAGCCGTCATTGCGAGCGTAGCGAAGCAATCTAGCCGCTTCTGGATTGCTTCGTCGCTGCGCTTCTCGCAATGACGACTTATGAACATCCTCCTCACCGGCGCCAGCCGGGGCATTGGTGCGGCGACGCTCGATGCGCTCAATAAGGCCGGCCATCATGTCGTCGGGCAGTCGACCAAGGGCGGTGACCGCCTGATCGCGGGCGATTTCGCCGATCCGGACGGTCCACGCCAAGCATGGGCAGGGGCGGTCGACCAGCTGGGACGCATCGACGTCCTCATCAACAACGCCGGCATTTTCGAAAGCGTCGACGTCAACGCATCGGACGAGGAATGGCACGCCGCCTGGGCGCGGACCCTCGCCGTCAACCTCCAGGCCAGCGCCGACCTCTGCCGCCTCGCCGTCCGGCACTTCCGCGAGAAAGGCGGCGGACGCATCGTCAATATCGCCAGCCGCGCGGCCTTTCGCGGCGACAGCCCGAACCACTGGCATTATGCCGCCTCGAAGGGCGCGATGGTCGCAATGACCCGCAGCATCGCCCGAGGCTATGCCGCCGAGAATATCCTGGCCTTCGCAGTCGCTCCGGGCTTCACGGTTTCGGAAATGACCGAGGAATATCTGACGGGCCGCGGCGGCGCGCAGATCCTCGCCGACATCCCGCTTGGCCGGGTCGCGACGACGGTCGAAGTCGCCGAGACGATCCGCTGGCTCGCGACCGACGCGCCCGCGAGCGCGACCGGAACCGTCATCGACGTCAACGGGGCAAGCTATGTTCGCTAGCCTCGCCGCCCTCGCGCTGGCCCAGCAAATCACCGTCCCCCTCGGCAAGGCCCCGCGCCAGATCGAACGCCCCAAGGCACCGATCGAGGAATCGGGGCCGCAATGGGCCGCCGCCTGCGGCGACTCGACGGATTGGGACCGGCCCGCGCCGCCCGTGCGCATCCACGCCAACACCTATCTGGTCGGCACCTGCGGCATCTCGTCGATCCTGATCACTGGCGACGAGGGACATATCCTCATCGACGGCGGGACCGAACAGGGCGCGGAACTGATCGCGGCCAACATCCGCTCGCTAGGCTTCAAGCTCAAGGACATCCGTTACCTGCTCTTCAGCCATGAGCATTTCGATCATGTCGGCGGGATCGCCCGGCTTCAGCAGCTGACCGGAGCGACGCTGATTTCCTCGGCGCCCGCCCAACAGGTGCTCAACACCGGCATCCCGAGCGTCGACGATCCGCAAGCCGGGATGCACAAGCCCTTCCCCGCCGCCCATGTCGGACGCACCGTCGCCGACGGCGGCGAGGTTCGGCTCCACGATATTTCCCTGACCGCTTTGACCACGCCGGGCCACACGCCGGGCGCGCTCAGCTGGCGCTGGGAAAGCTGTGACGGCGCGGTCTGCCGGACGATCGTCTACGCCGACAGCCTGTCCCCAATCAGCCGCGACGATTACAGATTCAGCGATCACGCCCAATATCTGGCCGACTATCGCACCTCGATCGCCAAGATCGCCGCCAGCCGCTGCGAAATCCTGCTGACCCCTCACCCGTCGGCCAGCGCGATGAAGGAGCGGATGACCGGTAAGGAGAAGGTGTTCGATCCGGAAGGCTGCAAGGCCTACGCCGCCTCGCTGACCAAGCGGCTCGACGAGCGGCTGGCGAAGGAGAAGGGGGAGTGAGCGACCTTCCTCATCCTCCCCGAGATTACTCGGGGAGGGGGACCAGCGAAGCTGGTGGAGGGGTTCTTCGGATCCTGCGTCTGAAGAACCCCTCCACCGCCTGCGGCGGTCCCCCTCCCCAGCAAATGCTGGGGAGGATGAGATGAGCTGGCGCGTTACGCTTCGCTGCACTCGCGCGGAGGCTGAGGCGCTTCCCGAAGCCGACGACCTCTTCGCTTACTCCGACGCACCGCCCGTCATCGTCGCCGACGAGCCCGACCCTCACGCGCCCGACGACTGGCGCATCCACGCCTATTTCGCCGAGCAGCCGACCACGCAGGAACTCGTGCTGCTCCGCCGGCTCGCCAAGGACGGCGAGCCCGAGGTCGAGCATCTGGAGGACACGACCGACTGGGTGGTGAAGAGCCAGTCGGGGCTTGAGCCGATCCGCGCCGGCCGCTTCTTCGTCCACACTCCGATGCATTATGCCGACCGGCCCGCCGACACGGTCAATTTCGAGATCGACGCGGGCCTGGCGTTCGGTACCGGCCAGCATGACACGACCGCAGGCTGCTTGGCCGCGCTGGACCGGCTTGAGCGCGAGGGAAAAAGCTTCGCCAATATCGCGGACATCGGCACCGGCACCGGCCTCCTCGCCTTCGCGGGCCTCGCGCTATGGCCGGAGGCGAAGGCGATCGCGACCGACATCGACCCGATCAGCATCGACGTCACCCGCGACAATGCCGCGATCAACGGCGTGAAGCTCGGCCACGGCCCGGGCGAGCTGCTCCTCGCGGTCGCCGACGGCATGGACTCACCCATTCTGGCTGCGAGAGCCCCCTACGACCTCCTCATCGCCAATATCCTCGCCGGCCCACTGATCGAACTGGCCCCCGCCTTTGCAAAGTCCGTCGCGTCGGGCGCGACACTGGTCCTGGCTGGCCTGTTAGATACCCAAGCCGATGCCGTCATCGCGGCTTATCAGGCGGAACAGATGAAGGTCGTGGAGCGGAGTGAAGGCGAGTGGTGTGTGCTGGTGATTGAGTCCGCCAATTAGGCGATGGCCGCTTTCGACCCAGATCGGACATAGCCATTTGGCGGCCTGGCCTTCGGAACTTCGCGGTCGTGAACTTGTTCGCCTCTTGTCACGGAGGTCGCCGTCATGAGCCGCAACATCATCGCGCTATCATTCGCAGCAGCGCTCGCCCTGTCAGCTTGCCAAGAGAATAGTCCGAGTGCGGACAACGACAGCCTCGTTGTCAACACGCCGATGGCGGGCGAAGCTGAAACAGCGAACATGGCGCAAGCCACCGGCCTCGATACGGCCTTCGTTACCGACGGCATCAAGGGCGACACTGCAGAAGTGGCGATCGCCAACCTCGCATCCGCGAAGGGGACAACGCAGGGCGTCCGCGACTTCGCGAACATGCTGATCACCGATCACAGCGCCCACAAGCAAAAGCTCATCGCACTCGCCAACAGCGCCGGTGTCGCGGTCCCGACTGAACCAGCGGACACTGGACGTGCGCAATTGGCAGAACTCGAGAAGCTGAGTGGCCCCGAGTTCGACAGGGCGCTTCTCAAGACGCTAATCGGCAATCACGAGAAGGGGATCGCCAAGAACGAGGCGCAGGCCAAGTCCGGAGATGCGCAGACAGCCAAGCTGGCCCAGGAAACGTTGCCCGTACTCAAAAAGCACCTCGCCACGGCGGAGGGCCTGGCGAAATAGCTGCCTGATGATGGGCGCTTCACGTCCCCGCCACAATCTCCGCCCACTCGGCTTCCGTTGCGACGCGCACTCCCAGCTCCTCCGCTTTCTTGAGCTTCGACCCCGCGCCGGGCCCAGCGACGACCAAGTCCGTCTTCGCTGACACCGAACCCGCAGCCCTCGCCCCCAGCCGCTCCGCCTGCGCCTTGGCCTCGTCGCGGCTCATGGTTTCGAGGGTGCCGGTGAAGACGATGGTCTTGCCGGTCCATTCGGTCTCCCGCGCGGTGGAGACGAAGGCGGCGGGCTTGGCGAGGTCCAGCAACTCCGCCAGTTCCTCGCGGTTGTGGGGTTCGTGGAAGAAGTCGGCCAGCGCTTCCGCAACCACCGGTCCTACGCCTTCGACCGCCGACAGCTCGGCCTCCGCGCCCTCGCCCGTCGCGGCGTCGCGCAGGCCCTCAATCGTTCCGAATGCCTTCAGTAGATCCTTGGCGGTGACGATGCCGACGTGGCGGATGCCCAGCCCGAACAGGAAGCGCGCGGGGTCGAAGCCCTTTCGCGCTTCGATTGCGGCGAACAGCTTGTCGACGCTCACCTGCTGCCATCCCTCCCGCCCGATCAACTCACCGCGATGGTCCTTCAGGCGGAAGATGTCGGCCGGACCGGTCAGCCAGCCGAGGCCGACGAATTCGACGATGCTCTTCTCGCCCAGCCCGTCGATGTCCATCGCCCCGCGCGACACGAAATGCTTCAGCCGCTCGATCCGCTGCGCCGGGCAGATCAGGCCGCCGGTGCAGCGGACATCGACCTCGCCTTCCTCGGCGACCGCTTCCGACTGGCATTCGGGGCAATGGTCGGGAAAGACAAAGGGCTCGCGCTTCTCGTCGCGAGTGAGGTTTTCGACCACCTGCGGAATGACGTCGCCGGCGCGCTGGATGCGCACCCGGTCGCCGACGCGAAGGCCCAGCCGGGCGATCTCGTCGCGGTTATGGAGCGTGACGTTCTGAACGATCACCCCGCCGACTCCGACCGGCTTCAACCGCCCGACCGGCGTCAGCTTGCCGGTACGCCCGACCTGGATGTCGATCGCCAGCAGCTCGGTCTCCGCTTTCTCCGCCGGGAATTTGTGCGCCAGCCCCCACCGCGGGGCGCGCGCGACCTGGCCCAGCCGCTCCTGCCAGTCGAGCCGGTCGACCTTGTACACCACGCCGTCGATATCGAACGGAAGATCGGCCCGCGCCGCCTCGATCTCGGCATATTGGTCGAGCGCGCCTTCGATCGTGTCGCAGCGCTTCAGCAAGTCGCTGACCGGAAAGCCGAGCGCCGACAGTCGAGCCATCGCCTCGCTCTGCGTCGCGCCAAGCGGCTCGCTGATCTCGCCCCACCCGTGCGCCAGGAACCGCAGGGGCCGGGCCGCCGTCACGCTCGAATCCTTCTGTCGGAGCGACCCCGCCGCCGCGTTGCGCGGGTTGGCGAAAATCTTGCCGCCCGCCGCCTCCTGCCGCTCGTTCAAGGCGGCGAAGTCGGCCTTCGACATATATACTTCGCCGCGGACCTCGAGGATTTGGGGAACAAAGAAGCCCCTCCCGTTATCGGGAGGGGTTGGGGAGGGCATGTCCGACGATGACAGGCCCTCCCCCCAGCCCCCTCCCGGTAACGGGAGGGGGAGGGTCTGCGGAATATCCTCGATCGTCCGCGCATTGGGAGTGACGTCCTCACCGACCGTGCCATCCCCCCGCGTCGCGGCAAGCACCAGCTGCCCCTTCTCATAGCGGAGCGAACAACTCAGCCCGTCGATCTTCGGCTCGGCGGTCAGCGCGACCGGCTCGGTCACCGGCAGATTCAGGAACCGCCGCACCCGGCCGACGAACTCTCGCACCTCGTCCGCGCTGAACGCATTTTCCAGGCTGAGCATGGGCCGCGCATGGGCCACCTTGGCCAGCGCCGAGGTCGGCGCCGCTCCCAACCGCTTCGACGGCGAATCCGCCCGCACCAGCTGCGGAAAGGCTTCCTCCAGCTCCCGGTTCTCGCGGACCAGCGCGTCATAGTCCGCGTCCGAAATCTCCGGCGCGTCCTGGTCGTGATAGAGCTTGTCGTGCCGGGCGATTTCCTTCGCCAGCCGCATCAGGCGATTGGCGGCCTCGGCCTCCGTCATGCTCATCCAAACAGCTCGGCCAGGTAATCCTCAAGCGCCGCCCAGCTCCGCCGCGCCGCGGCCTCGTGATAGGCGACGCCCTTGATCCCGATCTGGTGGGCGTTGGGGTTGGTGAAGCCGTGGCCGACATGGCCGTAGGCGTGAATCTGCCAGTCGGCACCGGCCTCGGTCAGTTCCTTGCCAAGCGCCACGACCATCTCGGGCGGCACCATTGGGTCGTCCCAGCCGTGCATCGCCAGCACCTTCGCCTTGATCGGCTGCGGCGGAAGGCCCGGCGGGTCGAACAGGCCGTGGAAAGCGGCAACGCCCGCGACATCGGCGCCGGACCGAGCGACGTCGAGCGCGCACTGGCCGCCGAAGCAATAGCCGATCACCGCGATCTTGCCCGCGTCGACATGCTCGCGCTTCCGCACCTCCTCGAGAATCGCGAGCAAACGATCGCGAAGCGCCGCCCGGTCGGCGCGAAGTTCGCCCATCGCCGCGAACGCCGCCTCCTTGTCGACTCCCGCCTCGAAGCGGCGCCCGAACAGGTCGGCGACCACCGCATGGTAGCCGAGGGCGTTCAGCTTTTCGGCGAAGCCAAGCTCCAGCGGCTGCACCCCCATCACCGTCGGGATGATCATCACCGTCGGAAGCACTCGTCCCGTCCCGTCGTGGACGATGACATGCTCCAGGGTTTGGCCCTGATAGTCCTGCTTCAACTCGCGCTGCTCGCTCATGCTGCCTCCAATCCCGGTTCCTCCCTGCCGCAGAGCGGTGGGGAGGGGAACCATGCGAAGCATGGTGGAGGGGTAGCCGGCGCCGCGCCAGTCACCCCTCCACCGCCTTCGGCGGTTCCCCTCCCCAAGACAGGCTTGGGGAGGAACTTCATGCTGCCTCCAATAGCCGCGCCGCCTGGGCGCGGGCCTCGTCGGTGATCGCCGCGCCCGACAGCATCCGCGCGATCTCCTCGCGGCGCTCGTCGGGCGTCAGCTTGCGCACGGTCGTCCGGGTCGCCCCGTCGACGTGCGCCTTTTCGATTCGATAGTGATGCGCCGCCCGCGCCGCCACCTGCGGCGAGTGGGTGACGACCAGCAATTGCGATTTCTCGGACAGGCGCGCCAGACGCTCCCCGATCGCGCTCGCCACGGCTCCGCCGACGCCTCGGTCGATCTCGTCGAAGATCATCGTCTGCGCGGTCCCCGCCTCGGCCAGCGCGACCTTCAGCGCCAGGATGAAGCGCGACAATTCGCCGCCCGACGCGATTTTCGTGAGCGGCCCGAACGGAGCGCCGGGATTGGTCGAGACCTCGAACTCGACCCGGTCGATCCCCGCCGCCCCTGCTTCGGCATCCGAAAGCGCCGTCCGGAATTTCGCCGCGTCCAGCTTCAGCGGCGCCAGTTCGCCGGCGACCGCGGCATCGAGCCGCGCCGCAGCTGCGATTCGCTTGCTTCGCAATAATTGCGCGGCCGCGTCGTAAGATGCTCGCGCCTGCGCAAGCTCGGTCTCCAGCTGGTGAATTCGCTCGCTGCCGGCCTCGATCAAGGCCAGCTTCGACGCCATTTCCTCGCCCAGCGCGGCCAGCGCGTCGGGCTCGACCCGGTGCTTGCGCGCAAGCCCGCGAATGTCGAACAGCCGCGCCTCGACCGCCTCCAGCCGGGCAGGATCGAACGCCAGCACGTCCGCCGCCCGCGCGATCTTGTCTTCTGCCTCGGCCGCCTCGATCACCGCGCGGTCCAGGCTTGCAAGCGCCTCGGCCAGCAACGGATGATCCGCCGCACCGCGCTCGATCCGCCGCGCGGCGAGGCGAAGCTGGGCCAGCGCGCCGTCCGATCCGCCGAGGAGCTCGTCGAGGCCGGTCAGCGATTCGGCGGCTTTCTCGCCCGCCTGCATCGCCGCCCGCTCTTCCGCCAACCTGGTTTCTTCGCCTGGCTCCGGCGCGAGCGTGGCAATTTCGCCCGATGCATGCTGGAGCCACTCGCGGTCGCGCTCCGCCGCCTCGGCCTCCGCCCGCGCGTTGGCGAGCTCGTCGGTGAGCCGCGCGACCTCTGCCCAGACATTGCCCACCGGCGCTAGGTCGACTTTCCCGAACAGGTCCAGCAACGCCCGGTGCCCCTTGGGATTGAGCAGTCCGCGGTCGTCGTGCT
>CBFGLY010000042.1:0-7954 GCA_965649725.1 uncultured Sphingomonas sp. | reverse complement strand
ACCCGTGTTTCAGCCGTGAAAGGGCCGCGTCCTAACCGCTAGACGAAGGGGCCACTGCCGTGGTGCGGGCGCGACTAGGGGATGGACGCCGAGCGGTCAAGCGGGCGAGGCGTCCTCAAGGTGCATTTCCGCGGCGTTGCCGCCGTTCCACTCGTCCCGCTTGATCGTGCCCGCCAGCCACCAGCGCCGGTCGGAGGGGGAAGACAGCAACGCCTGGCCGAGCTCGGTCTCGGCCGCCCGAAAGGCGATCAGCTTGAAGGACTTGCCGTCCTCGCCGATCGCTACCGCCCGGACATGGCCGTTGCCGACGATTCCCGGGCGGAGGAGCCGGGCGGGCCCGGCGGCAACGCGCGGGGCAGGCCAGCCGGCGCCATAAGGACCGGCGGCATCCAGCGCATCGCATAGAGCAGCCGCGACCCCGCCCGGCGCAAGCAGCGCGTCGAGCAGCAAGCTGCGGCTGCCGCGCGCCGATTCGATGTCCTTCGCCATCCGATCGTTCAGAAAGGCTCGAAGCGCCTCGATTCCGCCCGGCGCGACCGTAAGGCCCGCCGCCATTGCGTGGCCGCCGCCGGCGACAAGCAGCCCGCTGTCCTTCGCGGCCAGTACCGCGGCGCCCAGGTCGACTCCGGATATGGACCGCCCCGAGCCCTTGCCGGTCCCGTCTTCCTCTTCGGCGATGACGATGGCGGGGCGGTTGAAACGCTCCTTCAGGCGGCTTGCGACGATGCCGATGACGCCGGGGTGCCAGCCGCGTCCGGAGACCAGGATCATTGGGTCTTCGCCTTGGGATTGCGCCGACTCCAGGGCCTGTTCGGTGACGAGCATTTCGATGGCCCGCCGCTCTTCGTTCAGCCGATCGAGCTCCGCGGCAATCGTTCGCGCCTCTTCAGGGTCGGTCGAAGTCAGCAGCCGGACGCCCAGGTCGGACTTGCCGACGCGCCCGCCGGCGTTGATCCGCGGGCCCAGCGCAAAGCCGAGGTCGCGGCATGTTGGCGGCTTCACCAGGCGCGCCGCTTCCGCCAGCGCGACCAGGCCGATGTTGCGGCGGTCGGCCATGACCTTGAGGCCCTGCGTCACGAAGGCCCGGTTGAGGCTCTTCAAGCGAGCGACGTCGGCCACCGTGCCAAGCGCGACGATATCGAGGAGATCGATGATCCGCGGCTCCGGCGCGCCCGCGAAATGCCCCCGGGTTCGAAGTTCGCGAAGCAGCGCCACGCCGAGCAGGAAGGCCATTCCGACCGCCGCGACATGCCCGTGCGCCGCGCCGGTTTCGCTTTCGTCCAGGCGGTTGGGATTGATCACCGAATGGGCATTGGGCAGCTGGGCGGCACATTGATGATGGTCGCAGACGATGACGTCGAGGCCAGCCGCGGCTGCCTCTTCCAGCGCTTCGAAAGCCTGCGCGCCGCAGTCGACGGTGACCGCCAGGCTCGCTCCGCGCCGCTTCAGCTCGACCAATGCGGCGCCGGACGGGCCGTATCCCTCCATCAGGCGATCCGGAATATAGACCATGGGTTCGATCCCGAGCCGGCGAAGCAGGATGGTCAGCAGCGCCGCGGATGTCGCCCCGTCGACATCGTAATCTCCAAAGATGGCGATCGTTTCACCCGCTTGAACAGCGTCGGCAAGGCGTCCCGCCGCCTTGTCCATGTCGGCGAAGGCGGACGGATCGGGCATGAAGTCGCGGATCGTCGGCGCGCGGTGCCGGGCAAGGTCGGACTCGTCGATGCCCCGCGCGAGCAAGAGCTGGTCGACCAGGTCGCGTTGCAAATCATCGCCGCCTGCGCGCCGCCAGCGCCACGGCTGGCCCGACAGGCTGCGCTCGACCCCACAGGCGAATTCGCTCGTCACCGGGCGAGCAGCCGCGCGCGAAGCGATTGCGCCTCTACGCGGGTCAGCGCGGGGACATGGTGGTCGGACAGGCCGCCGCCTCCCGCGACGCCGAGGCGAAGGGTGCAAATGCCGAACGCCCGGCTCCAGAAGCTCTCCGACAGGTCGACGCTCTGGATCTTGGGCAGCGGGAGGATGCGCCGGCGGTGGCGCCACCAGCCCGTCGCGACGAACAGGGTGCCGCCCTCAAGCGCGTGACGCGTATGGCGCCAGCTCATCCAGCGGAAGCCAATCAGCAGCGGCGCGACGACGACCCAGGCAACCGCGACGATTCCGATGACCGGTTGCGCCGCAACGATGCTCAATCCCGCCGATCCCATGAACGGAACGGCGAGGGCGAAGATGGCCGGCGGCGAAACGGCGATGGCATAGGAGGTGACATAGGCCCGGCTGACGCGATGCCAGCTTTCGTCCCGCGGCCCGGCCGGCCAATCGAGCGATGCCAGGATGTCGGCCGCTTCATCCGGATGCGCGAGCGGAGCGACGACATGGTCGCCCTTCGTGCCGTCCATCGCGAGGCTCTGAAGTTTGAGGACCCACCAGCCGAACCGGCCGCGGATAGGGCCATTGGCAAGGATCGCCGCCTGGACCCGCTTGGCGGGAATGGTCACGTCGGTGAGCGTCAGCAGCCCGCGGCGCCGGCGGAATCCGCTTTCGGTCCGGTCCAGGCGAAAGCCATATTCGCGAAGCGTCGTCCGGACGAGGCCGGTGCCGATCCCCAGCAGGACGAGGAGCAGGCTGCCGGCGATGACGGCAACCAGCTGGTGGGACATGACCAGCGCCTGAAGCGGCCCGGTCCGGTCGAGCAGGTCGAGCCAGAAGCTGCGCTTGAAGGGATCGAAGCCGAGCACGTCGCCGAACGTCTGGGTGACGCCGAACAGGCCGGCGATGACGGCCAGGGAAAAGTTGAAGAAACCGGCGATGGCGACCCTGCGATTGTCCATTGCGAACAAGGCCGGAGCCTGGCTTTCCGCTTCCAGTGGAGCAATCGCCGCCGCCTGCCCCCGGCGGCGGGCGCGAATATGCTCGCGAAGGGCCTCCGCGCGTTCGAGCGAGATGGTGTGGAGGACTCCGTCCTCTTCACCCGATCCGGCCGACGCGCCCGTCTCCAGCCTGACCCGGGCCAGCCCGAGCAGCCGGTGAAGCGGCCCCTGTTCAAGGTCGACGTCGGTCACCCGGTCGAACGGGATCGCCCGGCTGGTGCGCGACAGGAACCCGCTGTCGATCCGAATCTCGTCGGGACCGACTCGATATTCCAGCTTCAGCCATTTGATGAGGAGCGAACCGACCGACATGGCCACGAACGCCACGCCGAGCAGGGCGACGATCAGCCATCGGTTCTGGGAACCGAGCACGGCAACGGCGGCAAGCAGTCCCCATGCGCCCTTGAGCGATTGGCCGATGCCGGTCAGCAGGTAGAGCGGATGGAGCCGCTCGGGCGGACCGAGCTGCCCTTCCGAAGAGGGGAGGGTGGCGGCGTCGCTCATTCGGCGTCGGCGCGGATCTCGCCCCGGATGGCGTCGCGGATCTCGGCGGCGCGCTCGGGCGAAAGGCCGGGCACGATGACGATGCTGTTGTGGGTGCCGGCGGTATGGACGACCAGGCTTGCCGTCCCGAACATCTTGTCGACCGGACCGCGGGTCACGTCGATGTGCTGGACCCTGACGAAGGGGACGACGGTGTCGCTGTGGAACAGCCAGCCCCGGACGGTGCGGAGCAGCCTGTCGTCGATCGCATAACCCAGCCGACGGTAAATGCGGTCGGGCGCGACCAGGATGCCGCTAAGCGCGATCAGGCCGACCAGAACGGGAAGCGGTCCCGCCAGCGGCGTTTGGGTAAGGACGAGGCGGTCGAGCAGCAGCGCGCCGATGAACACAGGCCCCCAGAACAAGGCGGCCCGCACGCGCAACGCGTTACGGTAGGCAGGTTCGACCGGAGTGATGTCCACCGGTATGGGCTCGACTGTCATGGGCCGACGATACAGTAGGCGCGGGCCGCCACAAGAGGGTCAGGCGACGCCCTTGTGATGCTCCGTCCTCACCCGGCGAACCGTGCCGGAGCTTGCCCGCATCACGATGCTTTCGGTCTCGATGCAGCCGCCCTTGCGCCGCTTGACCCCGGTCAGGAGGGAGCCGTCGGTGACGCCGGTCGCAGCAAAGATGCAATCGCCGCGCGCCATGTCCTCCAGCTTGTAGATGCGATCGAGGTCTTCGATCCCCCAGCGGTGCGCGCGGCCGCGTTCGTCGTCGTTGCGGAACAGCAGGCGGCCCTGGATCTGCCCGCCGACGCAGCGCAGCGCCGCGGCGGCAAGGACGCCTTCCGGCGCTCCGCCCGAGCCCATGTAGATGTCGACCGTCGTATCGGGGTCGGTTGTCGCGATCACCCCGGCGACGTCGCCGTCGGGGATCAGCATGATTCCGCAGCCCAGCGCGCGAAGCTCCTCGATCAGGCTGGCGTGCCTCGGGCGGTCGAGGACGCAGGCGATGATCTCGCCGGGGTCGACGCCCTTGGCGGCGGCGAGGGCGCGGACATTGTCGGTCGGCGACTTGTCCAGGCTGATCGTGCCCTCGGGATAGCCCGGGCCGATCGCGATCTTGTCCATGTAGACGTCGGGCGCGTTCAGCAGGCATCCCTGCTCGGCGATGGCCAGCACGGCGAGCGCGTTCGGCCCGGCCTTGGCGGTGATGGTCGTTCCTTCCAGCGGGTCGAGCGCGATGTCGATGGCCGGGCCTTCGCCCTGAGCGCTACCGACCTTTTCGCCGATGAACAGCATCGGCGCTTCGTCCCGCTCGCCTTCGCCGATGACGACGGTGCCGTCCATTGGCAGCTCGTTGAGCGCGGCGCGCATGGCTTCGACCGCGGCCGCGTCGGCGGCGTCATTGTCGCCACGTCCGGTCAGCCTCGACGCGGCGATCGCGGCGGCCTCGGTCACCCGGACCATTTCCAGGACGAGGACGCGATCGAGAATATGGCTGGCGGTGACCATGGAAGCTCCAGTTTGCGTTTGCATCGCCGATAGGGTCGAGTCCGGTCGCGCGCAACCGCGCTTATTCCTCGTCCTCGGGCTGAAATTCCAGAACGTGGGAGCGGACGTGGATGGTGCGCGTGCCGAGCCGCGTTTCGTGGAGGAATATCCCGAAGCCGATGCCGGTGGCGATCATCGCCGCGATGAACAGCAGGGCGATCGCGGTGCCGACCCGGGTCCCGGTAAGGAAGGCCACGAACAGCAGGATCACGACCAGCGAGATGAGAACGGCGGCGAGCACGGTCGTGAAGATGGCATTGTTGACCACTGCGATCCGCCGGTCGAGCACCCGGACTTCGCGGATGAGCCTGGCATGCTCCTCGCCCTTGCTCGCCAGGACGCGCGGCTCGAGCTGGCGTGCGCGATCGATGATCCGCGCGAGGCGCCCCGCGCAAACGTTCAGGAACGCCCCGAGGCCGGCGAGCAGGAACACCGGCGCGACGGCAAGCTGGATGATCTGCGCCAGATGCGTGAGCTCGGGTGAGGGCGGGATCAAGGGGCCGGACATGCCGCCCATATGCCGCAACTTGCCGCGAAGCGCGACTAGCCTTCGATGACCACCTTATTGCCCGGCTTGGTCAGCGTGTAGAGATGCTTGGCGAAGGCCATCGGCAGCCGGATGCAGCCATGACTGGCCGGATAGCCGGGCGTGTTGCCGCCATGGAGCGCGATGCCCTTGTCGTCGATGTTCTGCATGAACGGCATCGGCGCATTGTCATATTTCCGGCTGCGGTACATCGGCCGCTTCCAGTTGATCGTCCAGAAGCCGAGGGGGGTCGGGTGGCCCTTCTTGCCGGTCGAGACATTGGTCACGCCGATCAGCTGCGAGCCCTTGAAGACGAACGCGACCTGGTTGGCGATGTCGACGGTGATGGCGACGTCGCCGTCGACGGGAACGTTCGGCGACCAGTGGAATTCGCCGGGACGAAGGCTGGTGCGGCCGAGCATGGCGTGCATCGCTTCGAAGCCGGAGGCCGAGAAGCCGTTGGTCCAGCGGTAATTGGTCGCCGGCGGCACGAACTTGGGGGTTGCGATCCTCGGCGCAGGAGGCGGCGGCGCGGTGGTGCAGGAGGCGAGCGCGAACGTGCTCCCAGCAGTCAAAGCGATCCACAGTTTGCGCATGCCCATCCCCGAAACTCGTTTTTAGATCCAGTGCATTAGCCGCCGCCGGTGCACAAGCGCAGGCCCTTAACCATAAGCGACGAATTGGCGCAATCGCGGCCCGCTCCGCCGATAACCAGGCTAAACGGCGGACAGCATCTTCTTTATCCCGCGCGCGGCCTGGCGCAGCCGCTGCTCATTCTCGACCAGCGCCAGGCGGACATAGCCTTCGCCCTCCTCGCCGAAACCGACGCCGGGCGCGACGGCGACATGGGCTTCGGTCAGCAGGCGCTTGGCAAACTCCATGCTGCCAAGGTGACGGAACTGCTCGGGGATCGGGGCCCACGCAAACATGCTGGCCATCGGCACGGGGATGTCCCAGCCGGCGCGGCCGAAGCTTTCGACCATCACGTCGCGGCGCGATTTGTAGAGCGCGCGGTTGAAATCGACGATGTCCTGCGGCCCGTTCAATGCGGCACAAGCGGCGGCCTGGATCGGCGTGAAGGCCCCATAGTCGAGGTAGCTCTTCACGCGGGTCAGCGCGCCGATCAGACGGGCGTTGCCAACCGCGAAGCCCATCCGCCACCCCGCCATCGAGTAGGTTTTCGACATTGACGTGAACTCGACCGCGACCTCCTTCGCTCCTTCGACCTGCAGGATCGACGGGGTAGGCGTGTCGCCGAAGTAAATTTCGGCATAGGCCAGGTCGGAGATGACGATGAGCCCGGCGTCGCGGGCGAAGGCGACCAGCTTCTCGTAAAAGGCGAGGTCGACGGTCTGCGCGGTCGGGTTCGACGGGTAGCCGATCACCAGCACCTTCGGCCGCGGCACGGTGTAGCGCATCGCCTTTTCGAGCCGGTCGAAGAAATCCGGGCCGGGTACGGCCGGGATCGAGCGGATGGCGGCGCCGGCGATGATGAAGCCGAAATGATGGATCGGGTAGCTGGGATTGGGGGTCAGCACGACGTCGCCCGGCGCGGTAATCGCCTGGGCCAGGTTGGCCAGGCCCTCCTTGCTTCCAAGCGTGACGATCACCTCGCTGTCGGGGTCGAGGTCGACGTTGAACCGGCGCTTGTAATAGGCAGCCTGCGCCTTGCGCAGCCCGGGGATGCCCTTCGAGGCTGAATAGCGGTGGGCGGTCGGCTTGGCGGCCACTTCGGCCAGCTTTTCAATGACATGCTTCGGGGGCGCACCGTCAGGGTTGCCCATCCCAAGATCGACGATGTCCTCGCCGCGTGCTCGTGCCCCGGCCTTCATCGCGTTCACTTCGGCGAACACATAGGGCGGCAGGCGCTGAATGCGGTAGAAGTCGTCGGTCATGCCGCCGTCATGGCGTCAATTGTGCAGTGCGGCAAGCTAGCGATCGTAGGCGGGGAGGCTGATTCCTCGAGCTATTGCCGCGCCTCTCAGAGCGAAGCCCATCAAGCCGGCGACCAGGGCGGCGAGCAGTGGCGGCGCCCCCGCGAGCGTCGCGATGACGAACAGGCCCGACGCCAGCGCGGCGGCGGTGACGTAAAGCTCCGGCCGCATCAGGATCGAGGGCTCGCCCGCAAGGACGTCCCGGATGATGCCGCCGACGCAGGCCGTCATCACGCCCATCGCGAAGGCAGGGACCGGGGCGACGCCATATCGCAGAGCCTTGGCCGCGCCATAGGTGGCGTAGGCAGCAAGCCCGATTGCGTCGAACCACAGCAGCGCCTTTTCCGCGATAACCTTTCGCGACAGGGTCCATACGCCGAGCGCGGCCCCGATGCAGATGAGCAAAGTAGCGTTGGTGCCGACCCAGAAGACCGGCGCACCGATCAGGAGGTCGCGCATCGTTCCGCCGCCGACGCCCGTCACCACAGCGAAGAAGATGAAGGTGACCAGGGTCTGCTTCTTTTCCGCCGCCAGCAGCGCGCCGGACACGGCGAACACCGCAATGCCCACGTAATCGAG
>CBFGLY010000041.1:0-7966 GCA_965649725.1 uncultured Sphingomonas sp. | reverse complement strand
GCCCATAGGCCGAGATGGTGTCGAAGCTGAGGTCGCGCAGGTCGCCATGCTCGTGCCGCAGCGCTTCGAGCTTATCCGAGGCGACAATCTCGTCGAGCTCGCCCTTGGGCGCCTCGGTTTCGATCCAGCGAAGGAAGCGCGATACGGCCGCCCCGTCCCGGGCCTGCGCAGCCTCGTGCCCGGCGATCTCGACCGCGTTCTTGATCGCTTTAGGCAGCACCGCCGGGTCGCGGCGTGCAAGGATGCGCGCCCCGCCCTCTTCCAGCGCCTGCGGGATCGCCGCGACCGACCGCTCCGGATCGACCGCAATCAGCTTGCCCTCTAGTGACTTCAGATAGGGCTCGAACTCCGCGCGCTCATGCACCCGAACGCCGTTGCCGAGATGCTTGGCGACGTCGTCGCCGACCTTCTCGCTTTCGGTGAACAGGTCGGCCGTCCCGTCGGCATTGACCACCGCGTACGCCAGAGCGACCGGCGTGTGAGTCACGTCCGCCCCGCGCACGTTGAAGGTCCAGGCGATCGAATCGAGCGCCGCCAGCACCGCCGCGTCGGCACCTTCCTTGACCAGCCAGTCGGCCATTTCGTGACGCTTTTCGGCCGAGGATTTGCCCGCCAGTTCTTCCGGCTGGACGATCAGCCGAGCTTTCGACGGTTCGGGCCGGTCGGCCCAGACGGCGTCGATCGGGTTCCGCTTGACCGCGACCAGCTCCGCGCCGCGGGCGGCCAGCGACTTGGTCGCCTGCTTCACCCAATCGGCGGTGTGCAGCCAGGGGTCGTAGCCGATCCGGGCGCCGTTGGGAGCATTCTCCTGGAGCCATTTGGCGACACTCGTTTCCGGCACCGACTGATAGCTCCACTCGGCCGGACTGACCTGCTGGCGGACCTGAATCGTGTAGCGCCCGTCGGTGAAGATCGCCGCTTCCTCCGGAAGCACGACCGCGGACCCAGCCGAGCCCTGGAAGCCCGTCAGCCAGGCAAGCCGCTGCGCATAGCTGCCGACATATTCGCTCATATGCTCGTCGGTCAGCGGCACGACGAAGCCGTCGAGGCGATCTTCCTTCAGCTGCTGGCGAAGGGCGGCGAGGCGGTCGGCATAGGACGACATAAGATTCTCCGTTTGGGCTGAGCTTGTCGAAGCCCTGCCTTTGACTTAGCGATTAGGGGGAAAAGCAGCCCTTCGACAAGCTCAGGGCGAACGGGAGGGCTCTTTGAAACACCCGCATATCGCGCTTGCGTTGGCGCTCGCCGCCACCATCTCCACCACTCCACCCGCCCTTGCCCAGAAAGCAGCCATGACCGCCAACCTCCCCGCTCCGCCCAAAGCCGAACAGCGCCCCCACAGCTACGAGCGGCACGGGGTTCGCGTCGAGGATCCCTATGCCTGGCTTCGCGACAAGGAATATCCGACCGTCAACGACCAGGACGTGCTCGACTATCTGCAGGCCGAGAACGCCTATTTCGAAGCGGCGATGAAGCCGCATGCGGCGCTGACCGAGCAGATTTTCCAGGAGATGAAGGGCCGCATCAAGGAGGACGACGCGTCGGTTCCGTTGAAGGACGGCGATTGGCTCTACTGGAGCGCCTTCAAGGAAGGGACGCAGTATCGCGACTGGTATCGCAAGCCGGCGGCAGGCGGCACGGAGACGCTGATCTACAGCGAGAATAAGGAAGCCGAGGGCAAGGAATATTATCGGCTGGGCGCCTTCGCGGTCAGCCCGGACGGGAAGCGGCTGGCAACGCTCGTCGACGACGATGGGTCGGAGCGATTCAAGCTGGTGGTTCGTGACCTGGCGAGCGGCAAGGACCTGGAAACGGTCACCGTTGTAGGGATCGGCAACCCGGTCTGGACGAGCGATAGCAAAGGCCTCGTCTTCACCGAGGTCAACGACCAGTGGCGCAGCTACCGCGCCCGCTATCATGTGATCGGCGAGGACCCGGCCAAGGCGAAGACGCTGTACGAGGAGAAGGACGACATCGCCTTCTCGGTCGGCGTGAACCGGACGACCGACGACAGCCTGATCGTCATTTCGACCGGCAATAATTCATCGAACGAGGTGCGGATCGTCCCGGCCGACAAGCCCGACGCGCCGCAGACGCTCATCAAGCCCCGCAAAGCCGACATGCAGTATGAGGTCGACGCGGCCCACGGGAAGCTGTGGATCCTGACCAACGACAATCACGTCAATTTCCGAATCGTATCGGCCGATCCGGCGAAACCTGGCGAATGGACGGACGTCATCCCCGGCAGCGACCGGACCTACCTGCGCGGGATCAGCACGCACCGGGATCATCTGCTGATCACCAGCCGCGTCGACGGCCTCGACCAGCTGATCCTCCGCGATTACGGCAGCGGCAAGGAAGAGCGCGTCCCCTTTACCGAAGCGAGCTACAGCGCGGGATTCTCCGGCAATCCCGAATATGCGCCGGCGAGCTACCGGCTCCACTATTCCTCGATGGTCACTCCGCAGACCGTCTACGACTATCATCCGGCGACGAAGCAGCTCGAGGTCCGCAAGGTCCAGGAAATCCCGTCGGGCTACGATCCGGCCAAATATTTGACCGAGCGGATGATGATCACGGCGCGGGACGGGAAGAAGGTGCCGGTGTCGATCGTCCGCCTGAAGGACTCGAAGAAGGACGGAACGGGCAAGCTGTTCGTCTACGGCTATGGCGCCTACGGCTACGCCATCCCGCCGAGCTTCTCGACTTCGCGCCTCAGCCTGGTCGACCGCGGCTTCGCCTTCGCCATCGCCCATATCCGCGGCGGCGACGACCTTGGCTACCAATGGTTCCTCGACGGCAAGCTCAAGAGCCGGACCAACACGTTCAATGACTTCGTCGACGTGACCAAGGGGCTGATCGAGGCAGGTTATGCGAAGCCCGGCCGGGTCGCGGCACAGGGCGGATCGGCGGGCGGCGAACTGATGGGCGCGGTCGTCAACCAGGCGCCCGAATTGTTCGGCGCGGTCGTCGCGGATGTGCCTTTCGTCGACGTGCTCAACACCATGCTCGACGACACGCTGCCGCTCACCCCCGGCGAGTGGACCGAGTGGGGCAATCCGATCGAGGATGAAGCGGCGTTCAAGCTGCTGAAGAGCTATTCGCCCTACGACAATGTCGAGGCGAAGGCCTATCCGCCGATGCTGATCACCGGCGGCCTCAACGACCCGCGCGTCACCTATTGGGAGCCGGCCAAATGGGCCGCCCGCCTCCGCGCGACCAAGACCGACGACAACCTCCTGCTCCTCAAGATCAACATGGGTGCTGGGCACGGCGGCAAGTCCGGCCGCTGGAACGCGCTACATGAGGTGGCGGAAGCCTACACCTTCGTCGTCACGCAGATCGGGGAATGATAAACTCCTCCCTGAAGGGGAGGGGGACCATGCGAAGCATGGTGGAGGGGAAATGCGCCTAAGCTCGACAAAAGGCACCGAAACAGCGCGCACCCTGCGTCGCGTGATGACGCTGCCTGAGGTGCTGCTCTGGCAACAGCTTCGCAAGCGGCCGGGCGGCTTCAAGTTTCGCCGCCAGCACCCCGCCGGGCCCTACATCCTCGACTTCTACTGTGAGGCGGCCCGCCTCGCCATTGAGGTTGACGGGGAAGCGCATAATCGCGGCGATCGCCCGGCCCGGGACCTTGCTCGGGACGAATGGTTGCGGACTAAAGGCGTCGAAACTCTTCGGCTTGCCGCCGGCGATGTCCTTCAGAATATGGAGGGTGTGCTACAATCGATCCTCGATCGCGCTGATCCCCTCCACCAGCCTGCGGCTGGTCCCCCTCCCCTTCAGGGAGGAATTTGATGACCCGCCCAATCTTCACCCATCGCATCGTCGCGCCGGCCGATGCGATCGATGAGCTGGGGCATGTCAACAATGCCGTCTGGGTGCAGTGGATCCAGGAAGTGGCGCTGGCCCATTGGTACAGCGTCGCCGATCCTGCCCATCAGGACGACTATATCTGGGTCGTGGTGCGGCATGAGATCGACTATCTCCGCCCCGCCTTCGAGGGCGAGGTGCTGACCGGGCGGACCTGGGTCGGAGAGGCTCCGAAGGGCGCGCGGTTCGACCGGCACATGGAATTCGTCGGCGAGGACGGGAAGGTCCGGGTGCGCGCCACGACCCAGTGGGCGATCATCGACAAGGCCGCCGGGCGCCCGATCCGCGTTCCGCCCGAGGTCATTGCTCCCTTCATGGGCGATTGACGAAAACCGCATGGGGAGCGCAGGCTAGGACCATGCCGCGCGCCATCCTCTACGACTATTTTCGCTCCTCGGCCTCCTACCGGGCGCGGATCGCGCTCAACCTCAAGGGCATCGAATATGAGCAGCGGTCGATCAATCTCGCCGCCGGCACGCAGAAGGATGAGGCCTACCGCGCCCTGAACCCGCAGGGCTTCGTGCCGATGCTGGAGATGGACGGGCATCGGATCACGCAGAGCCTGGCCATCTGCAACTATGTGAATTCGATCGTCCCGGAGCCGCCCTTCATGCCGGCCGACGCCGCCGACCGGGCCCATGTGCTGGCACTGGCGCTGACCGTCGCCTGCGACATCCACCCGCTCAACAATTTGCGAGTCCTCAAATATCTGAAGGCCGAATTCGACGCTGCCCAGGACGCGACGGACCAATGGTACCGCCATTGGGTCGCCGAGGGACTGACCGCGCTGGAAGCGATGGCCGAGCCTCGCGCCGGAGCCTGGCTCTTCGGCGATGCGCCAAGCGTTGCGGACATCTGCCTCATTCCCCAGCTCTATAATGCGCGGCGCTTCTCGGTCCCACTGGACGCCTTCCCGACGCTCCGCCGAGTCGACGAAACGGCCGGAGGCAACCCGGCTTTTGCGGCCGCGCATCCCGATTTGCAGGAGCAGCCCCTATGAATCGGGCCGAATCTATGAACCGCGGGATGGAGGGCGTTAGCGCTCTGTCTCAGGTCGAAATCCCGAGCCTGAAGGGCAAGGTCAGCGACGAGGAATGGGCGATCCGCGTCGACCTTGCCGCCGCCTATCGGCTGGTCGCCCATTACGGCTGGGACGACCTCATTTTCACGCACCTTTCGGCGCGGATACCGGGGCCGGAGCATCATTTCCTGCTCAACCCCTACCAGCTGATGTTCGAGGAAGTGACGGCTTCGTCGCTGGTCAAGGTCGACGTGCAGGGCAATCCGGTCGAGCCGACGCCGTTCATCACCAACCCGGCGGGCTTCACCATCCATTCGGCCGTCCATATGGCGCGCGCGGATGCCCATGCGGTGATGCACCTGCACACACCCGCCGGGCAAGCGGTGAGCGCGCATGAGGACGGGCTGTTGCCGCTGACCCAGACGGCCATGCTGGTGCGCTCCGACCTCGCCTTTCACGACTATGAAGGCGTTGCCACCGACCTGGAGGAGCGCGAGCGGATCGTCGCCGACCTGGGCGACAAGGGCGGCATGCTGCTGAGGAACCACGGCACGCTCGCCGTCGGCGGAAATGTCGGCGAATGCTTCATCAAGCTCTATTTCATCGAGCGAGCCTGCCAGGCGCAGATCATGGCGTTGTCCGCGGGGGACAAGATCAGCAACCCACCGCAGGGGACGCCCGAGCTTGCCGCCGAGCAGGGCATGGCGGGTTTGAAGCTGGCCGCCAACCTGCTCGCCTGGCCGGCGCTGCTGCGCAAGGCCTATCGTCTCGACCCGGGCTTCGCGACCTAGGCAGGCAGCCGGTCGACCTCGATCCAGAGGTTCCTTGAAAGCGCGACCAACTCGCCGGCCTCGTCGTGAATCGCCGTCGCGGCGTGATGCTTTCGCCCGTCGCGTTCCAACGCCCAGCCGGTGACCCTCAGCCTTTCGCCCGGAACGATGGGCCGGTCGATCCTCGCCTGCATTCGAGCGAGGAGCGCCAGGGGACGCGGCTCGCCGAGTCCGAAATAGCTCGGACAATCGAGTGCGGCCCAGATGAAGCGTTGCGCAACATGGCCGTCCTGGCCGGCCAGTTCCTCATCGGGCACCCACTCGGCGACCGCGACATCGCGATGCGGGCTTTCGCCGGCGAAGATGCAAAGGCCGTCGCCCGGCGCGCGTTCGGTCCCGCATACGAAACAGCCTGGGATCGGGTGGCCGCCAGGTCCCGGATAGGCCATTGCCGCCGCGTCCAGCTCGGTTTCGTCCGGCGGTGCCGGCAAGTCGAGCTCGATCGCCTGCTCCAGCGGCCGCGCCGTCGCATAGCTTGCCTCGGCGTCCGAGATCGTCACATCGGTCTCGCCCCGGCGGCGATGCAGCGGAACCTCGAGCGGGATGGGCGCGAGCAGCCGCACCTCCGCGGGCCCGTCGATCCACTCGGCCGCGAGCCCGCAAACATATCCGCCGTTTCCCGATGTCGGCGGCCCGCGGAAGCGGCGCGCGACATGCACCTCGTCGGATTGCTCGGTCATGGCCATGTTTTACGCCTCGCGCGGGGCGCTCGCAAATGCGGCGCTTGCGTATCGGAACCGCCGCCGCTAGGGAGCGCGAGCGCTGCGGACCCGAGGGTCCTACGCCCGGTCGGGGAGTAGCTCAGCCTGGTAGAGCACTGTCTTCGGGAGGCAGGGGCCGGAGGTTCGAATCCTCTCTCCCCGACCATCATCTTACCTGCCTAATATTTTCAACCAGTCGCCGTGCCGGACGAATTTTTCGCGCGGCGAACCCGGACGGGCAGCGGCGACTTCCGCCGCCTCGATGGCGCGCCAGTCGTCGAAGCTGGTAGCCTCCACGCCGCGCTCGGAAAGCAGCGCGCTTAGGCCGGTGCCGCCCGGCTTGCCGCCATCGGAACCCGCGGGCATCGCGGCCGCCACCTGCTCGGCCACTTCATAGCCATCCGGGCGATTGGTGCCGATCGTCCCGGTCGGTCCGCGCCGAGCCCAGCCGACCGCATAGAGCCCGTTGGCGATCTTGCCCTCCTCGTTGGCGAATTTCCCGCCGCGCTCGTCGTAAGGCACGCCCTCGATGCGCGGCGTCTGATAACCGATGCTGGTAACGATCAGGCTGGCCGGCACCTCATAGGTTTCGCCCGTCCCCTTGGCCGCGCCGCTTTCATCCAGCACCGTTCGCTCGACAATCAGCCGTTCGGCCTTTCCATCGCCTTCGATTCGGATTGGCTTGGCGAAAAAGTCGAAGACGATCTGCTTTCGCTTCGATGGGTCAGGCCCCGACGTCGCGAAATCGCGCAGGATGTTGATCGACTTGCGGTGGCCGGGCTCGAGTGCCTCGTCGGCCTCCACCGGCGGGAAGTCGGCTGGATCGACGACCGGCGTTGCGATCTCCAGATGGCCGAGCTCCCCCAATTCCTTGGGGGTCATCGAAATCTGGTGCGGGCCGCGGCGGCCGAGGATGGTCACGGTCTCGACGGAGCCCTTTTCCAGAGCTTCCAGCGCATGGCCGACAATGTCGGAACCTTCGAATTCATGGCTGTTCTTGGACAGGATGCGGGCGCAGTCGAGCGCGACATTGCCGTTGCCGATGACCGCCGCGTGCGTTCCATCCAGCGGTGGCGTCAGGTCGGCAAAGTCCGGATGGCCATTGTACCAGCCGACAAATTCCGCCGATCCGACCACGCCTGGCAAATCCTCGCCCGGAATGCCGAGTTTTCGGTCGTTGGGCGCACCGATGGCGAGGATCACGGCATCGTAAAGTTCGACTAGCTCTGCGACGGAGATGTCCTGCCCGACGTTGAGATTGCCGACGAACCTCACCGTATCGCCCGCCGCGACCTGGTCGTATCGCTTCGACACGGCTTTTAGCGATTGATGATCCGGGGCGACGCCGAACCGGATCAGGCCGTAGGGAACGGGGTAACGGTCGATGATGTCGATCCGGGCATCATCGCCATAGGCCTTCGCCAGTGCCTCCGCGGTGTAAAAGCCCGCCGGTCCCGACCCCACCACCGCGAAATGCCGCATGTCCGACTCCCCCCGCTTTTGGCGGAGCCTAGTCGCGCTTGTCCTCAAGCAGCAAG
>CBFGLY010000040.1:0-8019 GCA_965649725.1 uncultured Sphingomonas sp. | reverse complement strand
TCCTGTGCGTCGACCTGGCAGCATCGGGAGTCTCGCTCGACGATGAGGCCTTCGCAAAACTGGCCGTGGAGCAGGCGGGTGTGGCGGTGATCCCTCTTTCCACTTTCTCGGAGCAGGGCGGGATGAAGCATATGATTCGGCTGTGCTTCGCCAAGCGCGATATGACGATCGACGCCGGCGTGGCCGCGCTGGCGCGCGCGAGGGAGCTGGCGGCATGAGCCCGACCGACGAAGCCCGCGAAATCCTTGCCCAACTCGGCGTATCGGGCCGCGGATCGATGCACAGCTTTTCGCCGATCGACGGCAGAGCGATCGGCGGCGTGAATGAAGCGAGCGGGGCCGATGTCGAGGCAGCCTGCGCGCTGGCCCAGCAGGCGTTCCTTGAATGGCGATCCGTGCCCGCTCCGAGGCGAGGCGAGCTGGTCCGACTGCTCGGCGAAGAGCTTCGAGCGGCGAAGGAGCCATTGGCGCGGCTCGTCACCCTGGAAGCGGGCAAGATCGTCCAGGAGAGCTTGGGCGAGGTCCAGGAGATGATCGACATCTGCGACTATGCCGTCGGCCTGTCGCGGCAGCTCTACGGGCTGACCATCGCGAGCGAACGGCCCAACCACCGGATGATCGAGCAATGGCATCCGCTCGGACCGGTGCTGGTCATCAGCGCCTTCAATTTCCCGGTGGCGGTCTGGGCCTGGAACGCCGCGCTCGCGCTGGTGTGCGGCAACAGCGTCGTGTGGAAGCCGAGCGAGAAGACGCCGCTGGCGGCCGAAGCGGTCATGGCCATCGTCCGCCGCGCGCTGGATCGGTTCGGCGGCGCACCAGAGGGACTGCTGCAGCTCGTACAGGGCGGTCGCGGCGTTGGCGAAGGGCTGGTCGACGACCCTCGCATGGCGCTGGTATCCGCGACGGGCTCGACCGCCATGGGCCGGGCCGTGGGACCTCGGGTGGCAGGGCGGTTTGGCCGGTCTCTGCTGGAGCTGGGCGGCAACAATGCGATGATCGTCGCGCCCTCGGCCGACCTCAAGCTGGCGGAGAGGGCGATTCTGTTCGCCGCCGCGGGGACCGCCGGGCAGCGCTGCACCTCGCTCCGGCGTTTGATCGTCCATGAATCGATCGTCGATGCGCTGGTAGCAAGGTTGCGCGTCCTGTTCGACGCGATCCGGATCGGCGATCCCCGGGACGAGGGGACGCTCATCGGCCCGCTGATCGACGAAGCTGCGTTCGAGGGAATGCGGCGGGCATTTCCGGAGGCAGAGCGACTGGATGGGGTCGAGGGCGGCTATTATGTCCGCCCGGCGATCGTGGAAGTCGATGCCCAGCAAGGCGTGGTATTGCAGGAAACCTTCGCGCCGATCCTCTATGTGCTGCGCTATCGGACGCTCGACGAGGCGATCGAGCTGAACAATTCAGTCGTGCAGGGCCTTAGCTCGTCAATCTTCACCAACGACCTGAAGGAGGCCGAGCGTTTCCTGTCGGCCGCCGGATCCGATTGCGGGATCGCCAACGTCAATATCGGGCCGTCCGGCGCCGAGATCGGCGGGGCATTCGGCGGCGAGAAGGAAACCGGCGGAGGACGCGAGAGCGGCTCCGACAGCTGGCGCGCCTATATGCGGCGCTCGACCAACACGATCAATTACGGCGACGAATTGCCCTTGGCCCAGGGAATCAAATTTGACGCCGCGCCCTGACCAATAGCTCGGGTTCTACGTCGACGAGATTTTCCCACCGTTCGCGCCAATCGGCGATCCATTCGGCCAGCTTGTCCGGCTCGAGCGGCCGGGCGACGAAAAAGCCCTGGGCAACGTCGCATCCCAGCTCGCGAAGCAGGATCATCTGTTCGCCCGTCTCGACCCCTTCGGCGGTCACGGTGAGCCCCAGGCCGTGGGCCAGGTCGATGATGCTCTTGACGATCAGCTCGCTGTCCTTGGACGTGGGCGCGTCCTCGATGAAGAAACGATCGATCTTCAGCTCGGTAAAGGGAAGCTGGCGCAGCTGCATCAGCGTCGAATAGCCGACCCCGAAATCGTCAATCGCCAGCCCGATGCCCTTGATCCGGAAGCGGGTCAGCGTGTCCATCAGCTTGACCAGCGGCTGGGTCGCGCCCTCGGTCAGCTCCAGGACAAGGCGATCGGTGGGAACGTCGAGCGCCGTGCACATCCGCTCGACCAGGTCGGGGAAATCGAGATGGTCGAGGCTTAGCGCCGAAATGTTGAAGGCGAGGCAGGTGTCCAGCCCGTTTTCCCGCCAGCTTAGCCATTGGCGAAGGGTCGTCCTGAGGCCCCAGTGCGTGAGCTGGTCGATCAGGCCGTGCTTTTCGGCGAGCGGCACGAATTTCGAGGGGGAGACCGCGCCAAGCTCCGGATCGTCCCAGCGGACCAGCGCCTCGACCCGCCGGAGCCGGCCGTCGGTCAGCGACACCTTCGGCTGATAGACCATGCGCAGGCGGCCGTTGATCAGCGCCCGCTCGAACCCGTCGAGCAGCCCGATGTCGCACTGCGCGATCATGGCACCAGCGAAGGTCTCAATTGATTGAGGATGGCCTCCAGCTCCTCGAGCCGCGTTGGCTTCTCCAGCGGCCCGACCATGTTGAGGCCAAGCGCCGAGCCGAGGCGGAAGGCGCTTTCCAGGATGCGCCGGTCGAAGCCCGAAATGATCAGCACCGGATCCTTATAATCCTGATCGGCCAGAAAGCGGAGCAGTTCGACTCCGTCCATTCCCGGCATGCCGAGGTCGAGGGCCACCATTTGCGGACGCTGTGCCTGAAACTTGTCGCGAAACTCGCGGTCCTGCTCGGCGATGACCGGGTCGAAGCCGCAGAGGTCCGCGGCCTTGGCCACGAAAGCGGCCAGCGCCGGTTCGTCATCGATCAGCAACAACCTCGGCAACGCCATCGAAAACAGTCTCCTACGCCCCCTTTCCCCCGAGCAAGGCGACTCTCATCAGCTTTCCGAGCAAGCGTCAAACGTCCGAAACCTGATTTTAACCCAATTACACCTATTGTCCCGCTTTGACGCGTTTTTCGTTCGCATTGGAGGGGGACCTCTCGCATGTTCGGCTCGCTTATCCGGCGCAAGCAGACCCAGCGACCGCTGGGCGATGACAATATTGCCTTCGAGTCGACGACTTTTTCCCTGTCGACCGCCGTTCCCAAGCCTGCCGAACGCAGGACCGACGAGCGCCTGATGGCGATGCTTCGGGTCGCGAAGCTCAGCGAGGAAAGCGGCCGCGAGCAGCTGATCCGGGTCCGCAACGTCTCGGCCGGCGGATTGATGGCCGAGGTTGGGCACGCGGTCCGCGTCGGCGACAATGTCTGCATCGAGCTTTCGTCGCAGAAGATCGACTCGACCGTCGTCTGGACGCGCGAGGGCACCGCGGGCTTCAAGTTCGACCAGAATATCGACCTTGGCGAGCTTCTGGCCGGCCGCAAGCCGCGCCACGGCTTTCGCCCGCGCCCGCCGCGCCTGCAGGTCAGCTGCAAGGCCAATGTGAAGCTTGAGAACAGCTATTATTCGGTCGACGTCCACGACATTTCGCTCGGCGGCCTCAAGGTCGAGCCGATCGAGGAATATTGCCTGGGCAAGAAGGTGATCGTCGTCGTCGAGAGCCTGCGCCCGGTGCGCGGCGAGGTGCGCTGGTTCGCCGATCGCAAGGCCGGCATCGTGTTCGAGCAGCCGCTTGGCTTCGAAGAGCTCGCCGAATGGGTCGGCAAGCGGCTCGAAATGGCCACCTTGAAGGCCAGCATCAGGGGCTGACCCTTTCGCATCGCCGCCGGCGATCCTATCTCCTCGCTCAAGAGGAGATTTGAGATGGCTGACGAAATCGCGGTTCTGGCGGGCGGATGCTTCTGGTGCACCGAAGCCGTTTTCCTCGATGTCGTCGGGGTCAAATCCGTCGAGAGCGGTTACACCGGCGGCCAGACCGTCAACCCCACCTACAAGCAGGTGTGCGGCGGCGACACCGGCCACGCCGAAGCGATCCGCATCACCTTCGACAGCGACGAGCTGAGCTATTCCGAGCTGCTCGACATCTTCTTCGCCATCCACGACCCGACCCAGCTGAACCGGCAGGGCAACGATATCGGCACCCAATATCGCTCGGCGATCTTCCCGCAGGACGAGGAGCAGCGGGCGGCGGCCGAAGCGGCGATCGCGCGAAAGAATGAGGAGATCGGCGGCGGCGTGGTGACCACCATCGAGCCCAAGGCGGAATGGTATCCGGCCGAGGATTATCACCAGGATTACTGGTCCGGCGAAGGCCAGCGAAACCCCTACTGCCTCGCCACCATCCCGCCCAAGCTCGCGAAGCTCAGGAAAAGCTTCCAGGCGCGGGTGAAGAATGCCGGAGCGCCAGCCTAAGTCGTGTTACGAAGGACACTTGGCGCGTTCCGTTCACCTTCGCTCTGTCCGGCCTGGCAAATCCGGCGATGAAGCATGCCGCCTTCCGAGTTTGAAGGAAACGATTGCCAATCTTGCCTGTAGCGCGGCAACTCGCCTGAACCCATCACTCGACCGTTCGACTTGTAAACTGTCAGAGCCAAAAGCTTTGCGCGGTCATTTTCGCAATCGTGCATCCACTTTTCGATGCTGAACGCTTCTCCCTTCTTGCCCGATTTAGCAAGTTCCGTCCTCAGCCAGATCGTCGCCACTGGCCCATCAAAGACAATGGCGTCCATATCCACGTAGTATGTGCGGCTTTCAGTTTTGGTGATGAGAACCCAGCGCGTCCCGTTGGCCGCGCTGGGTATCAAAGTAGCAGTCGCCGCAAGGACCAGAAAGTGGCGCGCTCGTTTCACTTGGCGAACTCTCGATCGTGAAGATACGATTCCGCAGAATCTGTCATTGCGACAATTTCTTAACTCGGAGTGTTAGCTCCTAGGCACTGATATTCCTTCGTGATGAGCCATCGTTGGCAGCCATATAAGCCGCCCGGAGCCTGGCATTGTCGCGTGACGCCTCCAAATGCTTCCGCGTCTTTATAGCCCCAAGTCTTGCAGCGCGCCTGCGCAGTACGAAGTGCGTCGGCTTCATCAATGCGCGCTTTGTCGAAGGGCCCGAGTTCATATGAAAGGCGAACTACGCCATCTGCACGGCTACCGCCCGTCGCGGTCATTTGCGAAACAGTGGCGCACCCGGCGAGCGCAACTAAAGTTGCAGAGAAAAACGCAATTCTTTTCATGATTACCCCCTGATTACAGATCGCTTCGGCAACGACTAAATTGCTATAGCTACGTGCGGCGTAGAACAACTCTTAAATTCTGGCTGTCATCACTTCTGAACGTTCTTACGTCGCCGCACTTCAAGCTGCCGACCGCGGCGCCGCCGCTCTCTTCACCCGGTCCCTGATTGCCGCGGCGATTCCGTCTCCGGGGACCGGCGCGACGGCGATGCGGGGTTGGGGGGCGGCGTCGGCCTGGTGGAGGAGGTCGAACAGGCGGGCGGCGGCTTCGATGGGGTCGCCGCTTTCGCTTAGAGACACGTCGCCTGCGACCGGGCCGAAACCGATCAGAAATTCGCCTTCCTCCGCTCGAGCGGCGTCGAGACGCAACGGCTTGGCTGGCGCATAGTGGCTGGCCAATTGGCCGGGAGATTCGATCCGCCCTCCGTCCGCTTCGACGGCATCGACCTCGATCGGACCTCGCCGTAGGAGCCGAAGCGGACTGCCGGTTGCCGCGACGATCGTCGATTCAATGCCGCGTTCGGTCGGTCCGCCGTCGATAATTAGCGGGATGCGTCCGTCCAGCGACTCAAGCACGTGGCTCGCGCGGGTCGGGCTGATCCGGCCGCTGGCATTCGCCGAAGGCGCGGCGAGAGGGCGGCCGGTCTCGCGCAGCAAGGCCTGCATCGCCGGGTGCGCGGGGACGCGGAGCGCGATGGTCGGCAGGCCCGCGGTGACGATGCTCGCGATTCCCGCGCCTTCGCGCAACGGTACGACCAAAGTCAGAGGACCTAGCCAATGTGCTTCGGCCAAGGCATGGGCCGCGTCATTGAATTCCCCGATGCGTTCGGCGGCTGCGAGGCTGGGCACATGGACGATCAGTGGGTTGAAGCTTGGCCGGCCCTTGGCGGCGTAAATGCGCGCCACCGCTTCGGCGTTGGTCGCGTCCGCAGCGAGGCCATAGACCGTTTCGGTCGGAACCGCGACAGGCTGCCCCTCAAGGACCAGGCGCGCCGACTCCGCGATGGCCTCTTCGCTCATCGGCATCACGCGTGTGTCGGCTGGCAGCGTCATGGTCCGCCCGCTATAGGCTTGCGCGGTCATCAGCAAGGGAACCCCGATGAGCTTCACCGCCCCGGTTCGCGAACAGCGGCTAATCCTCGATGCGGTCGTTCGCATCGGCGAGCTTGAAGGCGGGCCGGACAGCGAAACGGTCGACGCCGTGCTCGACGGGGCGGCGGCGCTGGCGGAGGGCGAATTCGCTCCGCTTAGCCGGATTGGCGATACGCAGGGCTCCCGGTGGGACAATGGGACCGTCACCACGCCTGCCGGCTTCAAGGAAGCCTGGCGCTCCTTCGTCGATGGCGGCTGGATGACGCTCGCGGCGTCGGAGGAGCGTGGAGGGCAGGGGCTCCCGTTCGTCCTGTCGGCGGCGCTGATGGACGACCTCAACGCCGCCAATGTCGGCTTCGCGCTCTGCCCGATGCTGTCGATGGGCGCGATCGAGGCGCTCGAGCGGCACGGGTCGGACGAGCTCAAGCGCGACTATCTCCCCAAGATCGTCAGCGGCGAGTGGCCCGCGACGATGAACCTGACCGAGCCCCAGGCAGGCAGCGACGTGGGCGCTCTCAAGACCCGCGCCGAGCCGAACGACGACGGCAGCTGGCGGCTCAAGGGCACCAAGATTTTCATCACCTATGGCGAGCATGACCTTAGCGACCAGATCGTCCACATGGTGCTGGCCCGGACGCCGGGATCGCCGGAAGGGACGCGCGGCATTTCGCTGTTCCTGGTCCCCAAGCTACTCCCCGACGGATCGCGCAACGACCTTCGCTGCGTGTCGATCGAACATAAGATGGGCATCCACGCCTCGCCGACCTGCGTGATGAGCTATGGCGACGAGGAAGGCGCGGTCGCCTGGCTGGTCGGGCCCGAGAATGGCGGAATGGCCGCCATGTTCACGATGATGAACAATGCGCGGCTGAATGTCGGATTGCAGGGCGTCGGGATTGCCGAGGCCGCCACGCAGCGGGCGGTCGCCTATGCGCTGGAGCGCAAGCAGGGGCAGCGCAATCGCCTGGCCGTTCCGATCGCCGATCACCCTGACGTGCGGCGGATGTTGCTGCGGATGCGGGCGCTGACGACGGCGGCGCGGGCGCTTGCTTATTATGCGTTCGGGCAGCTCGATCGAGGCGTTCGGGGCGATCCGCAGGCCGCCATGCGGGCAGATGTCCTGACCCCGCTGGTGAAGGCCTGGTGCACGGATGTCGGCTGCGAAGTCGCGAGCCTTGGCGTCCAGGTGCATGGCGGCATGGGCTATATCGAGGAAACGGGCGCGGCCCAGCATCTTCGCGACGCCAGGATCGCGCCGATCTACGAAGGCACCAATGGGATCCAGGCGGCGGACCTGGTCGGGCGCAAGCTGGGGCTGGACGGTGGGCTGGCGTTCGATGGACTGATCGCGGACATCGAGGCGGAGACGCAGGATCCGCGCCTCATCGCCCTGACCGACGCGGTTGAGGTGGCGGCAGCGAGCTTGCGCGACGCGGCGCCCGACGACCGGCTGGCGGGAAGCTATCCCTTCCTGACCATGACGTCGGTGATGGTCGCCGCATGGCTGGTCGAACGGATGGCGCAATCGGAAAACGCCGATGAGCGGACGCGCGCCTCGGCGGAATATTTCCTGGCGACCATCGTGCCGGAGGCGCTGGGGTTGGGAGCGGCGGCCGAAGCGGGGGCTGCGTTGCTCTATGCCGTGCCGGCGGAGACGCTGGCCTAGGCGCGAGCGAGAAGCTCGGCCGGGTCGATTCCCAGGCGCATCATCCGGTCGCGGATTTCAGGCCACTCGGTCGTGATGAAGTCATTGCGC